>JBGAOL010000424.1:0-3236 GCA_044221825.1 Gemmatimonadales bacterium | reverse complement strand
CTCTGCGGTGAAGAGGCGGTGAGGTTCGCCTAGCGCACCGCCGCCTCGACCTCGGCGAGCATCGCGTCGAGGGCCGCGCGGTCGAGCCACTGGCCGCGCAGCATGACGCCGCGGATGGCCGCGGCGTTGGCGATGTCCTGCAGGGGGTTGGCGTCGAGGAGCACGAGGTCGGCGCGCTTGCCGACCGCGATAGTCCCGGCATCGGTACGGTTGAGGAACTCGGCCGCGTTCCGCGTGGCGGCCTCGAGCACCGCGTAGGGCGGGAGCCCGGCGCGCTGCATGGCCTGCATCTCCTGGTGGGTGCCGAAGCCGGTGACCAGGAAGATCTGCGGGGCGTCGGCGCTGACGAGGAGCCTGGCGCCAGCCCGCCAGAGGGCCACGGCCAGCGAGTCGCGCGCGGCCAGGAAGTGCGGCTCGGCGCCGGGTCCGTTGTTGAGGTAGCCGGTCCACTGCGCCAGCGCCGCCTTGGGCACGTACTTCATCTCCGGGCGCGCCGCATGCGCCGCGGCCGGCTCCCCGCCGGCGATCACCTCGAACAGCGCCAGCGTCATCCCGTTCCACACGTTGAGCCGGCGGGTCTCCTCCGCCAGGCGGCGGACCCGCGCCCATTCCACCCGCGCGGCGATGTCATCCTCGATCACCTGGCCGTTGGGCTTCGGCATCCCGTCCGGCAGGGCGGCGGCGAGGTAGCCGTCGAGGTGCTCCACCTGCTGGCCGGCACGCATGGCGCGCTCGAGGCCGTAGCCCGCCGTCACGTGCCCCACCAGCGGCAGCCCCTGCGCCCGGGCCTCGGCGACGATCACGTCGTAGCTCTCGGCGGTCAGGCCGCCGTGGGTCTTGAGCAGGTCGTAGCCCTGCGCCTTGGCGGCGATGACGAGCGCGCGGCCCGTGGCCGGGTCCGGCACGCTCTGCCCGTTGAGCGACGGCGCCGCGACATAGAGCGTCGGGCCGAGGATCTCGCCGCGGTTGACGCGATCGCGCGCCGTGAGGATACCGGGCGGCGCGAGGAGGCCGCGCATGGTGGTGACACCGTTGGCGAGCGCCAGGCGCAGCTGGCGGCCCAGGCCGTCGGCGGCGCTCTCGCCGGTGCCGGCGCCGAGGTGGATGTGCATCTCGGTGAGGCCGGGGATGAGGAACCGGCCCCGCCCATCAAGCTTCACCACGCCGGCCGGCACGCGAAGGCCGGCGCTCGGGCCCATGGCCGTGATGATCCCGTCGTCCACGAACACGGTGTAGTGCTCGAGCACCCGGTCGCAGTCCATCGGGACCACGGTGACGTCGGTGATGGCGTAACTGCGGGGCTGGTGCAGCGCGCGGGGAGCGGTGGCGTGGAGTGAAAGGCGGTAGGACTGGGCGGCGACGGGCGGGACGGCGAGCAGCAAGGTGAAACAGGCAAGCAGGCAGCGGCGCATGCCGGGCATCTCGGGCTGAAGGAAACCGTGCCGGCCCCCGGCCGGCACCACGACGCGGGCGATACGAGCCTGACCCGCCGCATGTTCCATGGTGCAGGCGGGAACACACCCCACCTCGATCCTGACTAGCTTCCCCCCGTGCCCGACTCCCCCCACGCCCAGCCCGGCCACGAGCTCGAGCGCCTCCTCACCGTCCCGGGCGACGAGGCGCTCGAGGAGCTGCTGCTCTGGCTGCTCGAGGCGCCCGTCACCGGCCCCGCCAGGACGAGCCCCCGTACGGCGCGGCTCACGCTCCTCGCCGAGGCGCTGCGCGCGCACCCGCGACGCGTGGAGCTGGAGGACCGGCTGCGCGCCACCTGGACCCGCGGCTCGCTGGTGCGCCTCCTGGCCGAGACGGGCCTGCCGGTGCACAGCACGCTGTTCAAGGAGAGCTTCGAGCGGCTGGTGGACCAGCTGGCCCCGCGCCTCGCGCCCGAGGACGATCTCTTCGTGCTGGTGACGCGCCTCCCCCTCACCCCGGCCGATGCCGGGTGGGTGGCGGCGCTCGACCCCGAATCCTTCGCGTCCTGGACCCCGCTGCTGGCGCTGCCGCCGGAGACGCTGCTCGACGCCGCGCGGCTTCTCGGCCTGCGCGCCGCGGCCCTCGGCCTCGGGCGTGACCTGCTGGAGCTGTTCCCAGGCAAGGCTGAAGCCACGAGCCCGTTCTTCGCGCTGTCCGGGGTCATCGAGCGGCTGGCCGCGGCGCCGCGGGCAGTTGAGGCCTACGTGGCGTGGGAAGCAGCGCTCGCCACCTGCCGGCTCCACCTGGCGGAGGCGCACGAGCGGCTGGATCGCCGCGGCGTCACCACGGACCTGATCTTCCGCCTGGAGTTGCTCGAGGCACAGCTGGCACGACTGGCGCTGCTGCTCGCGGTCGCCACCGGGCGCTCGGACGGACGGCGTCTCGCCGCCGAGCTGATCGGGAGCGCCGCCCGCCAGCGCGGGGTGCGCTCGCTGGCGCGGAACTCCATGAAGCGCCTGGCACAGAAGGTCACCGAGCACACCGCCGAGACGGGCGAGCACTACCAGGTGGCCTCGGCACGATCGTGGGACGAGACCAGCTGGTCCGCCGCCGGTGGCGGGGCCATCACCGCGCTCACCGCGCTCGGCAAGTACGCCATCGCCGCGCTGCCGCTGGCGCCGCTCGTGGCGGGGCTCGGCTATTCGCTCAACTACACGATCAGCTTCTGGATCATGCAGCTGGCGCACTTCACGCTGGCGTCGAAGCAGCCCGCCATGACGGGCGCGGCGCTGGCAGCGGCGCTGCACCGTGAGGCGGGGAGCGCCGAGGAAATCGAGGTGGTGGCCCGCATCACCCGCTCGCAGGTGGCCGCCACGCTCGGTAACGTGCTGAGCACCATCCCCGTCACCTGCGGCCTGGTGCTCCTCGCCGCATGGCTGTCAGGGGAGGTCCCGCTCAGCCCCGAGACGGCGGAGCACACGCTGCACGGGATGCACCCGTTCCTCTCGCTCACCATCCCGTACGCCATCCTCACGGGCGTCATGCTCTGGCTCGCGAGCCTGGCGGCGGGGTGGGCGGCCAACTGGAGCGCCTATCGCGGCCTCGCGCCGGCCATCGCCCGGCACTCGCGCTTCCGCCGGCTGCTCGGCGCCGAGCGCGCGGCGCGGGTGGCGGACTTCACGGCGCGGAACCTGAGCGGCTTTGCCGGCTACACGGTGCTCGGGCTGCTGCTCGGCATGGTGCCCGTGGTCTGCAAGTTTGCGGGGCTGCCGGTGGAGGTGCGGCACGTGACGCTGCACGCGGCGTCGCTGGCGCTCGCGGCG
>JBGAOL010000423.1:0-3238 GCA_044221825.1 Gemmatimonadales bacterium | reverse complement strand
ACGGTGACGGATTCTGCGACGCCGATGGCGTCGTCTACCAGGGCCGCATGCCGACCATCCCGGTGCCGGCGTTCGCCGTCCCCGGCGACACGCTGCGCATCCTCCAGCCACAGAAGGGCGTTACCATCACCGGCCGCGTGGTGGGCGACTCGATGGGCGGCACCCTCACCTGGCAGGCCATCTTCGGCAATTTCACCAGCGTGGCGGAACTCACCGGCACCTGGAGCGCACGCCGCCTCTGGGCCGCGGCCCCGGTGGGCACCATGGTGCGGGTCCGCTACCCCGAGACCGCCATCACCGTCTTCCAGACCGACAGCGTGCTGGCCCCCGCCACGGCGCAGGACCGGCTCGGCAACATCGTCGCCCCGCCCGGCTTCACCTACACCACGTTCGACCCGCTCGACGCCGCCAGCGCGAGCCCGGCCGGGTACATCCGCGCGGCGGGGCCGCTCGGCATCTTCCGGGTGCGCGCCGAGGCGGGCGGGATGCGGGGCGAGGCGGCGGTGGCGGTGCTGCCGTCGCCGGACACGATCGTGGTGACGCCCGACTCTCTGGTCATGGAGCGCTACAATTTCCGTTCGCTCTCGGCCGTGGCCCTGGACTACGCCGGCGCCCCGATGCCGAACCTCCCCATCACCTATGTGGCGGGCCCCGGCGGCCTCATCGAGATCACCCCCGGCACCTCGACCGTGCACTCCCTCGGCGTGACCGGCACCACGACCGTCACGGTCTGGGCGTCGAGGCGCTTCGTGGTGGTCCCGGTGCGGGTCAACGCCACGGTCGCCACCATCGGAATCAACGCACTTCCCTTCACCCTCGCCCCGGGCGCCTCCCAGGTCCTCACCGCCACCGTCCGTGACCCGCACGCGATCGTGATTCCCGGTGCGCCCGTCACCTGGAGCTCGAGTGCGCCTGCCGTCGCCGACGTGGCCCAGGACGGCACCGTCACGGCGGCGACCGTCGGGAGCGCCAGGATCACGGCTACCGCACGCCCGGGGGTCTCCACTTTCGTGGACGTGACCGTGCAGTAGTCAGCGCGCCGCCGCCTGCTGCACCCACGCCGGCACCTCGGGCTCCCCGGCATAGGTGCTCGCGGGGAGCCCGAGCACCATCCCCCAGCGATGCAGCCAGGTGATGCCGCCGGTGCCCACGTAGCGGTCCGGCAGGTCGTAGACCGGGTCCTCGAGCGCCCTGTCGAGCGGCACGAAGCGGTAGCCCAGGCGCTCCAGCCGCTGGAACAGCTGCGGGAAGGTCAGCGCGTTGAGCGCGCTCGCGTGCGTCAGCAGCACCTGCGGGAACGTCCGGCCCACGATGGCCTGCGCCTGCTTCTCGTAGTACAGCACCACCGACTCCATGTAGTCCAGGTACGCCCCCTGCAGTCGGCGCGCCAGCGCCGTGTCCCCCGCCAGCCGCGCGCGGTGGAAGGCCTCGGCGTAGATGTAGTCGTGGTTGTCCATCGTCACCGGCGCCACCCGGTAGCGGTGCAGCGCCAGGAAGGCCAGCAGCGAGTCGTGCACCGCCAGGCTCTGGCCGGTGTGCAGGAACGGGTGACGGAAGAAGCGGGGCGACTTCCCCGCCTTGGCCAGCAGCCCGCGCGTCACCCGCTCGCCCTTCAGGAAGTCGGCCTCGAAGTCGGCGAGCGGCGTGCTGTGCAGGTCGGGGTGCGACCAGGTGTGGTTGCCGAGCTCGTGGCCGGCGCGGATCCACTTCTGCAGCATCGCCACGCGCGCGGGATCCACGGTGCCGCTGGTGTCCTCGAGCCGCCGCTCGTTGACGAAGCCAATGGCCGGCACCTTGTACTTCCGGAACGCCGCCAGCAGCGAGTCGGTGAGGCGCGCCTGCTCCGCCACCGGGAGGCCCGCGCCCACGAAGGGCAGGTCGTCCACGGTGATCACGAGCTGCGCGCCCTGCGCGGCGAGCGGGGCCGCGAGCAGGAGCCCGAGCAGCGCGGCGCCGCGGACGGCCACGCGCCTCACCTAGCGGGTCCCGTAGAGGCGATCGCCGGCATCGCCCAGGCCGGGGACGATGTAGCCGTGCTCGTTGAGGCCGCGGTCGAGCGCCGCCGCGTAGACCCGGACGTCGGGGTGCCCGTCGAGCATCCGGCGCACGCCCTCGGGCGCCGCCACGATGCAGAGGAAGCGGATCCGCCGCGCCCCGGCCGCCTTGAGCGTGGTCACCGCCGCCACCGCCGAGCCGCCGGTGGCGAGCATGGGATCGAGGATGAAGAAGTCGCGGTCGTGCTCGCCGTGGGGGAGCTTGGCGTAGTACTTGGACGGCTCGAGCGATTCTTCATCGCGCGAGAGGCCGATGTGGCCCACGCGTGCGGTGGGCAGCAGCTGCGCCACGCCGTCCACCATGCCGAGGCCGGCGCGGAGGATGGGGACCAGGGTGAGCTTCTTGTCGGAGATCATCCGGCCCTGCATGGCCTCGAGCGGCGTCTCGATGCGCACGGTCTCGGTGGGCAGGTCCTTGGTGACCTCGTACGCCATGAGCGTGGCGATCTCGGCGGTGAGCAGCTTGAAGTCGCGGGTGCTCGTGGCCTTGTCGCGGAGCAGCGTCAGCTTGTGCTGGATGAGGGGATGGTCCAGCAGCGTGAGGTTGGGGAGGGACATGGGCTGGAAGATGGAGGGGCGGCCGCCGGGTGCCAACCGGGGGGACGGCCCGTCCCCTACCGGGGGGGCAGGGTCTTCTCTATATTGACCGCCCTTCCGGCTAGGTAGCTCAGTTGGTAGAGCAGGGGACTGAAAATCCCCGTGTCGGGGGTTCGATTCCCTCCCTAGCCACTTGCCCCGAAAGCACTTACGCCCCGCTTGCGCGGGGCGTATTTGTTGGTGCTTGGGCAGCGCAGCGCGCCACCCGTCGCGCCTTCCCTAATCCCCCCGCTTCCGCCACTCCGCCAGGATCGCCGCCTCCTTCTCCGCCGTCAGCACCCACTTCGCCCCCGCCTGCCGCTCCGCCGGCAGCCCCTGGAACCAGGCCAGCGTGTCCCGCAGCGTCTCCGCCACCGGCCGGAGCGTGAGCCCCGCGTCCCACGAGCGCAGGCTCGTGATGCTCGTGTGCCCCAGGTCCTTGCCGCGGGTCAGGATCCACGGCACCACCCCGTCCACCTCGTGGCGCAGCAGCAGGTCGTAGTCCTCCACCCAGGTGAGCGTGCCGCCACCTCCCACCACGCGCATGGCCTCCGCGAGAAACGCGGCGATGGTCATCGGCGCGCGCGGTCCGATGGCGTTGTAGATCC
>JBGAOL010000422.1:0-3238 GCA_044221825.1 Gemmatimonadales bacterium | reverse complement strand
CCCCCGGGGGGGACCCTTTGGCGGGGGGAAAGAACGAGCGCGGGCCGCGGGTTGTCAAGCTGACGCCGGGGGGCCAACTTAGGGCGTCCGCGGTTCCGCAAGTTCTCTTCAGACCCCCCACTTCATGACCCAAGCCCCCGACGCCTGGGGCGAACGGCTGACCCGTCGCCTGGGCCTGTGGAGCGCCGTCGCCGTGCTGGTCGGGACGACGATCGGGAGCGGCATCTTCCGCACCCCGGCCCGCATCGCGGGCCAGCTGCCCGACCCCGCCATCATGCTCGGCGCTTGGGTGCTGGGCGGGGTGATCGTGCTGTGCGGGGCGCTGACCATCGCCGAGCTGGCGACGGCCTATCCGCGCTCGGGCGGGATCTTCACCTACATCCTCGAGACCATCGGGCCGATGCCCGCCTTCCTGTTCGGGTGGGCGGAGCTGTCGGTGCTCCGGGCCTCGGCGCTCGGCGCCATCAGCACCATCTTCGCGGAGTACTTCTGCCGGATGATGGGGCTCGACACGCCCATGGTCCGCTGGGTGGCCATGGCCGCGATCCTGCTCGTGGCCACACTCAACTACGTGGGCGTGAACATCGCCGCGGTGGTGCAGAACCTCACCACCGCCGCGAAGTACGCCGGCATCTTCGGGCTGGCGCTGCTCTGCTTCGTCGCGGGGCAGGGGAACACCGCCAACTTCGCCCCGACGGGGGCGGTGGTGACGGGCTCGGCACTGGCCACGGCCATGGTGTCCATCATGTGGGCCTACGACGGCTGGGCCGACGTCACGAAGGTGAGCGGCGAGGTGCGCGACCCGGAGAAGAACCTCCCGGCCTCGATGGTGATCGGCGCGCTTCTTCTCATTGTGATCTACTGCAGCGTCAACGCCGCGTTTCTCTACCTGGTGCCGGTGCAGGAGATGGTCGGCGCCCCGCTGATCGCGGCCACGGCGGCGGAGCGGATCCCGCTGCTCGGCGGGGCGGGGGTGGCGGTGGTGACGGTGATCGTGATGATCTCGACCTTCGGGGCCACCAACGGCTCGCTGCTCACCGGCTCCCGCGTCTTCTTCGCCATGGCCGATCGCGGCCTCTTCTTCCAGACGGCGGCGCGGGTGTCGCCGAAGTTCGGGAGCCCGTCGGTGGCCATCTGGCTCTCGGCCACGCTGGCGATCATCTACGTGTCGTTCAGCGGCTTCGCGGAGCTGGCCGATCGCTTTGTGCTCGGGACGTGGCCGTTCTACGCGCTGGCGGTGATCGGCGTCTTCGTGCGGCGGCGGCGGGAGGGGGTGCCGGCCACCGGCTACAAGACGCTCGGGTATCCGGTGACGCCGGTGCTGTTCCTGCTGGCGGGCCTCGGGATGATCGCGAATGCGTTCGCCACGGACCTCATGGGGACGGCGATCACCTTCGGGATCATCCTCTCCGGGGTGCCGGTGTATTACGTGTGGCGGGGGATGCGGACAGCGTAGGCCACGCGGGGCACGAAAACGACGCGGGGCTCGTCCGACGACGGGCCCCGCGGTGCGTTTGGGACGCTCACGCCGGAAGGCGTAGGCCGCACGGGGCACGAAATCGACGCGGGGCTCGTCCGACGACGGGCCCCGCGTTGCGTTTGGGACTCTCACGCCACCCCCCAGCCCACCACGTCCGCATGGCGTCGCGTCACGTATGTAGGGGCCGAATATATTCGGCCCCTACGGACGTTAGGCGAAGACGAACGCGCGTGGTGGGCTCGGTGCCCGGGCTAGAGCTCGTCGCGGATCTCGAGGGCGACGTCGGCGGCGGTGACGCTATGGGTCAGGGCGCCGATGGAGATGAAGTCGGCGCCGGCCTCGGCGTAGGCGGCGACGTTCTCGAGGGTGATGCCGCCGGTGGCCTCGATCTCGATGTCGCGCGAGAGGGTGCGGGCGCGGGTGGCCCAGGCGTGGACGGTGGATGGGGTCTGGTTGTCCACGAGGAGGCGGTCGGCGCCGGCGTCGCAGGCCTGGGTGAGCTGGTCGGGGGTCTCCACTTCCACGTAGCAGCGGGTGGCGCCCGCCTCACGCGCGGTGCGGAGGGCGTCGCGGAGCGAGCGGCCACTCCGCTCCAGGCCGCGCCAGTGATTGTCCTTCACCATCACCGTGTCCGCCAGGTCCAGCCGGTGGGCGTGGCCGCCGCCGGCGAGCACCGAGCTCACGTCGAGGAGGCGGAGGCCGGGGGCGGTCTTCCGGGTGTGGAGCACCTGCGCCCGCGTGTGCTTTACCAGCTCCACGAAGGCATGCGTCAGCGTGGCGATGCCCACGGCGCGCTGCAGCAGGTTGAGCAGCGGGCGCTCGGCCACGAGGATCTTCGCCAGGTCGCCGCGCACCAGGCCGGCGGTGGCGCCGGGCGCCACGGCGGTGCCGGGGGCGTGGTACCAGGTGATGGATGGGAGGCCCGCCGCGCTCGCCACGGCGTCGGCGTATGGCGTGCCGGCCAGGATGCCGCCGGAGCGGAACTCGATGGCGCCGGTGCCGCCCTGCCCGGCGGGGATGGTGACATCGGTGGTGATGTCGCGCGGGCCGTCCTCGGCCAGCGCCAGCTCGGCGACGCGGCGGGCGTCGGTGCCGATGCGGATGCGGAGGTCGCGTTCGATCATGGGGCGTCAGGGAGCGGGGGGAGCGGGCTGCAGCTCGAGCGCGGCGCGGGTCTGTTCCCACTCGAAGACCAGCCGGAGCCCGTCGCCGGGGCCGGGCTCGGGGCGGATGGTGAAGGAGTCGACGGGCCGGGCCAGCGGCTCCACCGGCACGGTCACGCGGCCCACCTCGCGGGCCTGGACGGCGGCGGAGATGTCGTTGCCCCAGTGGAGCACGCTCCGGCTCACGTGGAACTGCCAGTGCGCCGAGTCAGGCGTGACGTAGAGCGAATAGCGGCCGGGCGCGAGCACCACGTCACCGAGCTGCACGGGGCGGTTGACGTAGAGCCGGGTGGGCTCGTTGGCGCCAAGGCGCCAGGGCGCGCCGTAGGGCACCAGGCCACCGAACACCTGCCGGCCCCGGGCGATGGGGCGGCTGTAGCAGAGCTCCAGCGCCCCATCGCCGAGGGGCGCGCGCACGGTGGCGAGCGGGCTCACGCGGGGCTTGTAGGAGGAGGGGCTGGTCCAGTCCTTGAGGCAGGGGCCGAGGGCCAATTGCACCGGCACGAACGCGGTCCCGCTCACGGCGCAGGTCCCCATGAGCAGCGCGCCGATTCCTGCGATCACCAGCAGCGTACGAGTCTGCATGCGTCCTCGG
>JBGAOL010000421.1:0-3278 GCA_044221825.1 Gemmatimonadales bacterium | reverse complement strand
CGTGTCCCGCGCGCGGCTCCGGCCGGGGCCGCGTGCGAACGTCACCCGTGCCGGGCCGAGCTGCGCATGCAGGGCCTCGAGGGCGGTGACGACGTGGCGTCCTGGCCCCGAGTAGCCCCCGAGCCGCCCCTCCGCCGCATCGGCTCCGATGAGGGCCACGCGGCGGAGTCGCATGGGGGTGAGCGGCAGGAGGGCGCGATCGTTCTTGAGCAGGACGGCCGAACGCTCCGCCGCGCGGCGGGCGAGCGCCCGGGCCGCAGTGTCCGCATCGACACGCCGCGCCGCCGCGGTGTCGGCGAAGGGCGCCTCGAAGAGGCCAAGCGCAAACTTGAGCCGGAGCACGCGGGCCACCGCGCTGTCGATCACCGGCCCCGGGATGCGGCCGTCGAGGAAGGGGGGTCGGAAAAGCTCCGCGCTGGTGGCGTCGCCCTGAAAGATCACGTCGAGGCCCGCGCGCAGGGCCTGCGCCGCGGCATCGGCGTAGTCCGTGGCCGTGCCGTGAAGGACATTGGCCCCCCCGACGCCGCCCGCGTCCGACATCGCCACGGCATCGGAGTGCCACCGCTGGCGGAGCAGCTCGCGCAGGAGCCAGGCGCTCGCCGAGGCGGGCCGCCCGTCCACCGAGTTGTAGGCGGCCATGACCGAGCGCGCGGGGCCGTCGCGCAGCAGGGCCGCGAACGGCGGCAGCACCTCCTCCACGAGCCGCCGCTCGCTCCATTCGATCGGATAGCTGTCCCGCCCCCCGTCGCCCACGTTGGCCACGAAGTGCTTTGGCGTGGTGACGATTCCCGCGGCCTCGAAGGGCGCCACGAACGCGCGCCCCATCGCCGAGGCGAGGAGCGGATCTTCCCCGTACGTCTCCTCGGTGCGCCCCCAGCGCACGTCGGTGGCCAGGTTCACCACCGGGGAGAGCACCTGCCGGATGCCGCGCCCCCGCGCCTCGGCCGCGATGGCCGTGGCCACGTCGGCCATGAGCGCCGTGTCCCACGAGGCGGCGAGCGCAATGGCCTGCGGGAAGGAGGTCGCTCCGGGCGCGGTGACGCCGTGCAGCGCCTCCTCCACGGGGATCATCGGGATACCAAGGCGGGAGCGGGCCATCACGTCCTGCTGCACCGCATTGAGCTGGCGGGCTGCGTCAGCGGCGGAGCCGGCGCCACGCACCTGGACGCCGTACCGGCTGTTCCCCGGTCCTTTCCCGCTGGCGCTGTCCCCCGGATGGAGGAAGAGCTGCCAGAACTTCTCCTCGGCGGTGAGCCGCGCCAGGAGATCCTGCGCCCGCTCGGCCGGAGACCGTCGCGGGTCCTGCCACGGCGCCGCCTGCGCGCGGAGCGCGGGAGCACCGATGGCCAGGCCGAGCGCCAGCACCAGCGCACCCCGCCCCGCCGCAAACGCCGAAGGGGTGGCCGCGGGGGCGGCCACCCCCCCGAAAGCGTGCTGCGTCCTGCGGGCCAGGCTCACGCGGACTCGATCCGCATCCCGTAGAACGAGCGGTACACGAACACCATGGACACCACGAGGAACACGGCCGAGAGCGCGTAGCCCAGGGTGGGGCCCTGGGTCTTGCTCAGGAACACGCCGAGCTCCACCGCCAGGAGGCCGAAGAGCGTGGTGAACTTGATGACCGGGTTCATGGCCACCGAGCTCGTGTCCTTGAACGGGTCGCCGACGGTGTCGCCCACCACGGAGGCGGCGTGCAGGTCGGTGCCCTTCGCCTTGAGCTCGGTCTCCACGATCTTCTTGGCGTTGTCCCAGGCGCCGCCGGCGTTGGCCATGAAGATGGCCTGGTACAGGCCGAAGATGGCGATCGAGATCAGGTAGCCGATGAAGAAGAACGGCTCCACGAACGCGAAGGCCAGCGTCGAGAAGAACACGCCGAGGAAGATGTTGAACATGCCCTTCTGGGCGTACTGGGTGCAGATCTCGACGACCTTGCGGCTGTCGGCCACCGAGGCCTTCTCCACGCCCTCGAGCTTGATGTTGGCCTTGATGTACTCCACGGCGCGGTAGGCGCCGGTGGTCACCGCCTGCATCGAGGCGCCGGTGAACCAGTAGATCACGGCGCCACCGGTGATGAGGCCGAGCAGGAACGGCGGGTGGAGGATGGAGAGGTTCTCCATGGACTCCGTGAGGCCGTGGGTGAGGGCCATGATGATCGAGAAGATCATCGTGGTGGCGCCCACCACCGCCGTGCCGATGAGCACCGGCTTGGCCGTGGCCTTGAAGGTGTTGCCGGCGCCGTCGTTCTCCTCGAGCAGCTCCTTGGCCACCTCGAAGTTGACGTCGATGCCGAAGTCCTTCTTCACTTCCTGCTTGATGTTCGGCAGGGTCTCGATGACGCTGAGCTCGTAGACCGACTGCGCGTTGTCGGTCACCGGGCCGTAGCTGTCCACCGCGATGGTCACGGGGCCCATGCCGAGGAAGCCGAAGGCCACGAGGCCGAAGGCGAAGATCGCCGGGGCCTTCATGAACTGCTCCAGCCCCTGCGTGCTCACGCCGAAGGCGATGGCCATGAGCGCCATGATGGTGATGCCGAGCCAGTAGGCCGAGAAGTTGCCCGACACGAGGCCCGAAAGGATGTTGAGCGACGCGCCGCCCTCGCGCGAGCTCGAGACCACCTCGCGCACGTGCCGCGAACTGGTGGAGGTGAACACCTTCACCATCTCGGGGATGATGGCGCCCGCCAGCGTGCCGCAGGTGATCACCAGCGACAGCTTCCACCACATCGTCGGGTCCTGGACCGAGCCCAGCGTGGGGATGACGAACTTCGACACCACGAAGGTCAGCACCACCGACACGATCGACGTGAGCCACACCAGCGTGGTGAGCGGGTGCTCGAAGTCGAACTTGACCGCGTTGCCGTACTTGCCCTTCGCCATCGCCTCGTTGACGAGGTAGCTGCCGGCCGAGGCGAGGACCATCATGACGCGCATCAGGAAGATCCAGACCAGGAGCTGGACCTGCACCTGCGGCTCCGCGACGGCGAGGACGATGAACGAGATGAGCGCCACGCCCGTGACGCCGTAGGTCTCGAAGCCGTCGGCCGTGGGGCCCACCGAGTCGCCGGCGTTGTCGCCGGTGCAGTCGGCGATCACGCCGGGGTTCCGGGCGTCGTCTTCCTTGATCTTGAACACGACCTTCATCAGGTCGGAGCCGATGTCGGCGATCTTGGTGAAGATGCCGCCCGCGATGCGCAGCGCCGCCGCACCCAGCGACTCGCCGATGGCGAAGCCGAGGAAGCAGGCGCCGGCCACCGTGCTCGGGATGAAGAGCAGGATGGC
>JBGAOL010000420.1:0-3292 GCA_044221825.1 Gemmatimonadales bacterium | reverse complement strand
TTGCCGTAGCGGCTCAGGAAGTCGGCGGCGGCCACCTTGTCGCCGAGCGAGGCGCGCACGGCGTCGTACCAGCCGATCACCGGGGCGCGCACCTCCTTCGGCTCCGCCAGGTTGGTGCGCATGTACTCGGCCAGGCGCGCCAGCACCGAGTCGCTCACGGTGATGCCGGCGGCCTTGGCCTCGAGGAGCACCAGGCCGGCCCAGGCACTGAGCCACATGGTGGTCCAGTCGTCCGGCCCCCAGTAGCCGATGCCGCCGTCGCTGCGCTGCCGGCGCGAGAGCATGCTCACAGCCAGCTCAATGTCCTTCTTCGGGTTCCCGCGGAGCAGCTTGGTGCCGCGGAGCCGCTGCTCGGCGCGATAGAGGGCGATGAGCGGGCCCGCCGTGCTCGACACCTGCTCGCTGCAGTAGTAGGGATAGACGCGGAGCTCCCACGCCAGCCCCTTGAGCAGGCCGAGCGGGCTGTTGCCGAGGGAGAGCTCGAGGCGGGAGCGGTCGGGATCGATGCCCTCGGGGAGCTTGAACTCGGCGGTGGCGGTGTCGCGGAGGAGGCCGGTGATGGTCCAGGCGCGGGGCCGGTACGACGGCCGCACGGCCAGGCGCTGGCGCACCGCGTCGGCATCGCCGTTGCCGGTGACGCCGAAGGTGAAGCTGGCGCTGTCGGCGCCGAGCGGGCCCACGCCGGGCACGCGGAAGCCGAAGCGCACCTCGCGGCCGCGGCCGGCCTCGAGGGTGGCGGACTTCTTCGGATCGCCAGTCAGGTCCACGCCGCGCGCCTCCGCCGTGACCTGCACGGTGGGGGTGCCGCCGGCGCGCTGGTTCACCACCACGCCCGCCTCGAACCGGTCTGCCTCACGCACGAAGCGCGGCAGCGCCGGGCGCGCCAGCAGCGGGCGGGTGACGAGGAGCTTCGCGTCGCCGCTGCCGTAGCGGTCGCCGGCGGTCACGGCCACGGCCATGACGCGGAAGGTGGTGAGGTTGTCCGGCATCTTGGCCGTGGCGATGGCCTTGCCGGTGGAGTCGGTCACCACGCTGCCCAGGAAGAAGGCGGTGGTGCGGAACTGCGAGCGGAGCAGGTCGGCCTGCCCCGCGCCGCCGCCGCCGCCGGGCGCGCGCTCGCCCTTCATCCCTTCGGGGACCTGCGGCGCCACGGTGGTCAGGTTGCTGGCCAGGCGGAGGCCCAGGCCGCGGGCGGCGTAGAGGAGGTCAATGGGATCGGGCGTGGTGTAGCCGGTGAGGGAGAGGACGCCCTCGTCCACGGCCCAGAGCGTCACCTCGCTCCGCTGGCCCTTGCCGGCCTTGTCGGTGACGGCCAGGGCCACCCTGGCCGAGTCGCCGGGGCGGTACTCGGGCTTGAGCGGGGCCACGGCCACCGTCAGGCGCTTCACCTCGGGGGTGACGCGGATCTCGGTGTAGCCCACGCGCATGGTGGGGCGGCCCGGGTCATCGAGCGGGCCGGGCCGGGCGCTCCGGCCGCGGGCCACGATCACCGACACGAAGGCGTTGGGCGCCCAGGTCTCGGTGATGGGGAACTTGAGCGTGGTGGAGCCCTCGGCGAGGGTGAGCCGCCGCTGCTCGATGATCCCCTCGCGCTCCACCGTGACCCACGCCTCCGCCCCCGTGAAGGGCGAGGCGAAGAGCACGGTGGCCGTGTCGCCGACGCTGTAGCGCTGGCGGTCGGCGATGAGGTCCATCTTGAACTGGCTCTCGTCGTTCCACGGCACCCAGCCCTTGCCGGTGGCCCAGCGGAAGAGGCTGGTGAGCACGGGGCGGCCGGCCTCGTCGGCGGCAGTGAAGCTGACGGTATAGCTGCCGCCCGAGGGCGGCGTCACCCGGCACTCGCCGGCGCCCTGGCCGCTGGTGGTGATGCTGCAGCGGCCCACCGTGTCGGAGACCCACTCGCCGTACACCTCGCTGAAGCCGCCGCGGGTGCGGTGCACCCGGTGCCACTCGCGCCGCACCACGGTGCCCTCGATGCGGACGCCGTTCACCCGGCGGCCGTCCGGCCGCACCGCGATCACCGAGACGCGCTCGGGGGTGCCGGCCACCCAGAAGTAGTCGTTCCCCTCCGGCCTGGCCCCTATATAAAAGGAAGCGGGGTGGATCACGACGCTGGTCCGGGCTCCCACCATCTGCCGGTTCACGTCGGTGACGGCCGCCTCGACCACCGCGCGCGCCGGCTTCCCCTTGGGCGGCTGGCCCACCGCCACCTTCACCGTGGTGCGGCCGGCGGCGTCGAGGGTGTCCTCGGCCTGGCTCAACTCAATGGAGCCGGGCGTGCCGCTGGAGGATTCCTCCCACCAGTTGTAGCCCTCGCCGAAGGTGAAGCCGTCGGTGCCCGGGATGTCGAGGTCCCAGAACTCCATGGGCGTCATGCGCGCGCTCCAGTAGAGCGCGGCCCGCGCCATCGGCGCGCCGAAGAGGTAGCGCGCCTCGAAGCGGGCGGTGAGCGTGTCGCCGGCGAAGCGGGCGCCGCTGTCGGCGCTGGCCTCCACCAGGAACTCGGGCGGGCGGTACTCGGCCACGCGATAGCTGGCGGTGGCCAGCTCCTGCCACTCGCCCACGCGGCGCTGCGAGACGGTCAGGGTGTAGGTGCCGAGCGGGGCGTCGGCCGGGAGGGTGACCACCTCGTTGCTGGTCCCGAACGCCGAGAGGGCGACGACCTTCTCCTTGAGGATGCCGCCATCGCGATCGCTGAAGAGCCAGCGCAGCGAATCGGTGCGCGCGGGCACGCCCAGCTTGCCGAGCGGCCCGCTCCGCGCGATGGCCTTGGCGTAGACCACCTCACCCGGGCGGTAGATGCCGCGCTCGGTGAAGACGGCGCCGGCCATGGGCCAGCGCTCGCCGCCCCACGCCGAGCGGACGTTGAAGCGCCAGGGGGAGAGGTCGGGATCGTAGGTGCTGATGGCGGTGAGGGCGCGGTCACCCGCCAGCTGGGCGATGACGTAGCCCTCGAAGCTGTCGCCGTTCACCGCGCTGGTGTCGGGGCGGAGCGCCGGGAAATTCGCGACGCCGTCGGCGCCGGTGCGGGCGGTGGCGCGGAGCTTCCCCTCGGGGGAGTAGAGCGAGACGAGGGCGTTGGCGCGGGCCTTCCCGTCGGAGACGCCCGTCACCCAGACCACGCCGCCGGTGTGGCCCAGGCGGGCGTGCACCGCGAGGTCGGTCACCTGCACGATGGCGTAGGGCTGGTTCTCCTGCCACTCGGGCGGGAGGCTCGGGCTCGTCACCCGCACCACCTGGAGCAGCGGCATGCCGGGGCGGTTGGCGGTGTAGGCGGGGAGCGGGAGGCCGT
>JBGAOL010000012.1:0-26113 GCA_044221825.1 Gemmatimonadales bacterium | reverse complement strand
AGCCGGGCGACGAGGTGATCTGCCCCGCCTTCACCTTCTTCGCCACGGCGGGCACCATCCACAACACCGGCGGGCGGCCGGTGTTCGTGGACATCGATCCCACCACGTTCAACATGACGCCCGCGGCGGTGGAGGCCGCCATCACGCCGCGCACCCGCGGCATCGTGGTGGTGCACCTGTTCGGGCAGATGGCGGACATGGGGGGGATCCTGGCGGTGGCCCGCCGCCACGGGCTGCCGGTCATCGAGGACGCGGCCCAGTCCATCGGGGCGCGGCAGCGGGTGGACGGGAGCTGGCGCCTGGCGGGCGAGCTGGGGCAGGTGGGGGCCTTCTCGTTCTTCCCCAGCAAGAATCTCGGGGCCTGGGGCGACGGCGGCATGATGGTCACCCAGGACGACGCGCTGGCGGCGCGGCTCCGGCGCCTGCGCACCCACGGCGGCGCCAAGCAGTACCACCACGACGAGGTGGGCTACAACAGCCGGCTCGACACGCTGCAGGCGGCGGTGCTCCTGGCCAAGCTGCCGCACCTAGCCGACTGGAGCGCCGCGCGGCGCGCCCGCGCCGAGCGTTACACCCATGCCTTCGAGGGGCACCCGGCCGTCTGCCCGCCCCGCGTGGCCTCCGGCAACGAGCACATCTTCCACCAGTACACGGTGCGCGCCGAGCGGCGCGACGGGCTGGTGGAGCACCTGAAGGCGCGCGGCATCGGCTGCGCGGTGTACTACCCCCTCGGCCTGCACCTGCAGCCGTGCTTCGCCTACCTGGGCTACGGGCAGGGTAGCCTGCCGGTGACCGAGGCGGCCATGGGGAGCGTGCTGGCGCTGCCGATCTATCCCGAGCTGGCCGACGCGCAGCAGGACGAGGTGGTCGCGGCGGTCCTGGAATTCTACCGTTAGGCGTCTGGAGGCGGGCGGATGAAAGTCGCGGTGGTGGGGAGCGGGTACGTGGGGCTCGTGACCGGCGCCTGCCTGGCGGAGACCGGCAACGACGTGATCTGCGCGGACATCGACGCGCGCAAGGTCGAGCGCCTCCGGCAGAACGACATCCCGATCTACGAGCCCGGCCTCGAGGAGATCGTCCGCCGCAACCAGGCCGAGGGTCGCCTGAGCTTCACCACCGACGTGGGGCAGGCGGTCGAGGCCTCCAAGGTGGTCTTCATCGCCGTCGGCACCCCGCCGGGGGAGGACGGCTCCGCCGACCTCCAGCACGTGCTCGCCGTGGCGCGGACCGTGGGCCGCCACCTCACCGACCACAAGATCGTCGTCACCAAGTCCACCGTGCCGGTCGGCACCGCGGAGAAGGTGCGCGCCGCGATCAAGGCGGAGACAAAGGGCGCCTTCAGCGTCTGCTCCAACCCGGAGTTCCTCAAGGAAGGCGCGGCGATCGACGACTTCATGAAGCCGGACCGCATCGTGGTGGGCGTGGACACGCCCGAGGCCCGCGAGGCGATGGCCGAGCTGTACGCCCCGTTCGTGCGGACGGGGAACCCGGTGCTCTTCATGGACATCCCCTCGGCCGAGGTCACCAAGTACGCGGCCAACGCGATGCTCGCGACGCGCATCTCGTTCATGAACTCGATCGCGATGTTCTGCGAGCAGGTGGGCGCCGACGTCAACGACGTGCGCAAGGGCATCGGCACCGACAAGCGCATCGGCACCGCGTTCCTCTTCCCCGGCCCCGGCTACGGCGGCAGCTGCTTCCCGAAGGACGTGAAGGCGCTCATCCGCACCGGGCGCGAGGTGGGGCAGGGCTTCGACATCCTCGAGGCGGTCGAGGAGGTCAACGAGCGGCAGAAGCTGGTGGTGTCTTCGAGAAGCTCCAGGCGGCGATGGGCGGGACCTCGCGGGCAAGACCATGGGCGTCTGGGGCCTCGCCTTCAAGGCCGAGACGGATGATGTCCGCGAGAGCCCCGCGCTGGTGCTGTGCGAGGAACTGCTGGAGCACGGCGCCCGGGTCCAGGCGCACGACCCGAAAGCCATGGAAACGACGCGCGCCGTGCTGGGCGACCGCATCGTGTACGTCCACGACCCGTACAGCGCGGCCCACGGCGCGGACGCGCTGGCGATCCTCACGGAGTGGCTGGTCTACCGGAACCCCGATTTCGACCGGCTGAAGGGGCTCCTCAAGCGGCCGCTCCTCGTGGACGGGCGGAACCTGTACGACCCGGCCCGGCTGCGCGCCAAGGGCTTCGAGTACCACGGCATCGGCCGTCGCCTCACATGAGAGTCCTCATCACCGGTGCCGCGGGGTTCCTCGGCTCCCACCTGACCGACCGCTTCCTCGCCGAGGGGCACGAGGTCGTGGGGATGGACAACCTGATCACCGGCTCGCGCGACAACCTCGCGCACCTGCAGCACGAGCGGCGCTTCCAGTTCGTCTTCCACGACGTGAGCCGCTACATCCAGGTGGACGGCCCGCTCGACGGGGTGCTCCATTTTGCCTCACCGGCGAGCCCCATCGACTACCTCGAGCTCCCCATCCAGACGCTCAAGGTGGGCTCCCTCGGCACCCACAACGCCCTGGGCGTGGCCAAGGCCAAGGGGGCGCGGTTCTTCCTGGCCTCCACCTCCGAGGTCTACGGCGACCCCCAGGTCCATCCCCAGCCCGAGAGCTACTGGGGCCACGTGAACCCGGTGGGCCCCCGCGGCGTGTACGACGAGGCCAAGC
The DNA here is from genome assembly GCA_044221825.1 of Gemmatimonadales bacterium. Taxonomy (GTDB): domain Bacteria; phylum Gemmatimonadota; class Gemmatimonadetes; order Gemmatimonadales; family GWC2-71-9; genus JADJOM01. Next base: position 23,446 of record JBGAOL010000012.1, on the reverse strand, counting down.
GCTTCGCCGAGGCCATGACCATGGCCTACCACCGCTACCACGGGGTGGACACCCGCATCATCCGGATCTTCAACACCTACGGCCCGCGCATGCGCGCGCGCGACGGGCGGGTGGTGAGCAACTTCATCGTCCAGGCGCTCAAGGGCGAGCCGCTCACCGTCTACGGCGAGGGCCAGCAGACGCGCTCGTTCTGCTACGTCTCCGACCTCGTGGACGGCATCTACCGCCTGTTCATGAGCAGCCACGTGGAGCCGACCAACATCGGCAACCCGCACGAGTTCACCGTGCAGCAGCTGGCGGAGCGGGTGCTGGCGCTCACCGGGTCCAAGGCCCCGATCGAGCGCCGGCCGCTCCCCACCGACGACCCCAAGGTGCGCCAGCCCGACATCACCAAGGCCCGCACCCTCCTCGGCTGGGAGCCGAAGGTGCTGCTGGACGAAGGGCTGCAGCGCACCATCGCCTACTTCCGCGAGCACCTGGACTGATGCGCGTCCTCGTCACCGGGGCGGCCGGCTTCATCGGCTCGAGCCTCGCGGAGCGGCTCGTGGCGCGGGGCGACGAGGTGGTCGGGGTGGACAACTTCGACCCCTTCTATCCCCGGGCGGTGAAGGAGCGGAACCTCACCGCGTTGCGGCAGCAGCGCGGCTTCGCGTTCCACGAGCTCGACCTCGCCGACCCCGCCGCGCCGCTCGCCTCGCTGCTCACCGCGGACACCGCCGTGGTGCACCTGGCGGCCAAGGCCGGGGTGCGGCCTTCGCTCAAGGACCCGGCGGGCTATCTCCGCGCCAACCTGACCGCCACTCAGGCCCTGGTGGATGCCATGCGGGCGGCGGGCGCCACGCGCCTGGCCTTCGGGTCGTCCTCCTCCGTCTACGGCGACGACACCCCGGCGCCCTTCCGCGAGGACTACGCCGCCATCCACCCCATCTCCCCCTACGCCGCCACCAAGCGGGCCGGGGAGCTGGTGCTCGAGGCGCTGGCCCCGCATTGGGGGCTCCGGATCGCGTCGCTCCGGTTCTTCACGGTCTACGGGCCACGGCAGCGGCCCGACCTCGCCATCCACAGCTTCACCCGCCGGATCGCCGCGGGCGAGCCGATCACCATGTTCGGGACCGGTTCCGAGGGACGGGACTACACCTATATTGAGGACATCGTGAGCGGGGTCGTGGCAGCGCTCGACTGGACCGCCACCGCGCCTGTCGGGATGGACATCTTCAACCTGGGCGGCAACGAGGTCATCGAGCTCCGGCGCATGATCGCCGAGATCGGGGCCGCGCTCGGGGTGGAGCCCCGCGTGGAGCGCGCCGGCCGCCAGCCCGGCGACGTCCTGCTCACCTCCGCCGACATCACCAAGTCCGGCCGGGTCCTGGGCTATGCGCCCCGGACGCCGTTCCCCGAGGGCATCCGCCGCTTCGTCGCGTGGTACCGGGAGCAGCATGCGCGTCAGTGACGAACCGCTGATCAACCAGGCCCGGGAGCGTTTCGCGCTCCAGGATTACTACGGCGCGGTCCACCTCCTGCAGGAACTGGTGGAAGCGGGCCGGAGCTTCGCCGACTGCCATCACCTGCTGGGCCTCTGCTATGCCATGCTCGGGCAGCCCCAGCGCGCCCTCGATCACTTCGGGCGCGCGCTGGAGCTCAACCCGCGCTACATCGAGGCCCACATCCACCGCGGCATCCTCCTCAACGACCTCGGCCGCACCGAGGAAGCCGCCGAGGCGTTCCGCCGCGCCGCCGACCAGAACCAGCGCCACGGCTCGGGCTTTCCCGCGCACGTCGCCGCCAACCTGGCCAACCATCACGCCCTGCTCGGGGCCGCCTATGCCGAGGCGGGCGCCCTGCCGCTGGCCGTCGAGCAGTACCGCCGTGCCGTGGCGCTCGGTCCCGCCTTCGCAGACATTCGCTACCGCCTGGCCCGCGTCCTCCTCGAGATGGGCGACGTGCTCACCGCCCGCGAGGAACTGGAACGCGTGGTGGCCGACCGCCCCAATTTCGTGGACGCCCTCGCCTCCCTCGGCCTGGCCCGTTACCTGTCGGGCGACGCGGCTGGCGCGCAGCAGGTCTGGCGCGAATGCCTCCTGACCCGGCCCAAGAACGCGCGCGTCGAGGCCTACCTCGCGATGCTGGAGCGGGCCGCCGAGTGATTCGCCGGCTCGCCCCGCTGCTCCTGCTGGCTGCCTGCACCGGCTCCGCCGCCGACCACGAACGGCTCGGCGACAACGCCTATGCCGAGGGCGAGTATACGACCGCGCTGGAGGAATACCGCACTGCCGCGCGTGGGGCCACCGAGCCCGGAGTCTACGCCAAGCTCGGCCTCGTGGCGCTCAAGACCGGCAATCTGAACGAGGCCGGGGAGGCCTATCGCCTGCTGGCGGAAGCCGACAAGAGCCGCGCCACCGAGGCCGCCCGCGGCCTGGAGCAGGTGGCTCGCGAGGCCGAGCGGGCGGACGCCGGCGCCGCGCTGGAAACCGCCGTCTCCGCCCTCCGTCAGGTGGCGCCGGAACGGGTGACGCCCCGGCAGACCATCGCCCTGCTCCGGAGCGGACGGCTCGAGGCGGGGGAGGTGGCCGCGCTCGGCCCGCTGGCGCTCGCCGCGGCGGGTGATGCCGCGGCGGTGGACCAGATGCTGGTGCAGTACGGCGCCGCCTTGCAGAAGACCACCGCCTGTGCCGAGAGGGCCTCGGCGCCTGCGGCCTCCAGCTCGGCCGCGAGGCGCTGCTGGTGGCGCAGCCGGACAAGGCCGTGGAGTGGTTTGCGAAGGTCATCGCGGCGGATCCCGCCAGCGATTACGGCCGCCTGGCCCTCGTGGGCCTCGGTGATGCGCGCCTGGCGCAGGACGACCTGCTCGGCGCCGCGCTGGCCTGGCAGGACGCCATGGCGGCGGATCCCAGTGACTCGGTGAGCAGCGAAGCCAAGATGCGCCTGGCCCGGGTGGCCGACGCGACGGCGGCCCCGGACTCGGAGTGAGGTGACGTGAGGATTCTTGCGACGTGGGGCGGCCGCGGGGCCGTGCTGGCACTGGTGGCCATCCTCGGGGCGTGCGGCGGCGGTGGCGGGGCGGCCACCGTGGGGGTGGAACCCGCCGGGATGGCCCGGGCGGAGGTGGACTCGCTCTGGGCCCGGGCAGACCGGCTCTATCGCAGTGGCAAGTGGGCCAAGGCCCTCACACTGTACGAGCGCGTGGGGCTCGAGGTCCCGGCCAACGACACGCTGGCCATCGAGGCGCGGTTCCGCGTGGCGGAGTGCCACCTCGGGATGCGGAACCAGCTCGAGGCCGCCCGCGAGTTCCGGCGCGTCTCCGATGAGACGCCGACTGCCAGGCTGGCCCCGCTGGCGCTGCTCCGCGCCGGCGACGCGTACGCCGAGCTGTGGCGCCGTCCCGAGCTCGACCCCACCTACGGCCAGACGGCGGTGGCCACCTACCAGGAACTGGTGAGCCGCTACCCCGACGCGCCCGTTGCAGCGCGCGCGCGCGCGCGGATCGCCGCGCTGGAGGAAGCGTTTGCGCTGAAGGAGTACAAGGCCGCGCTCTACTACCTCCGGCTCAAGGCCTACGATTCGGCCATCCTCTATCTCAAGGACGTCGCCGCGACGTATCCTCGCGCCCAGGTCACCCCGTCCGTCCTCCTCGACCTGACCAGGGCCTACAAAGCCCTGGGCTACCAGGAGGACCTGCAGGAAACCTGCGGGTACATCCGCCGCTTCCATCCCACCACGCCCGGCCTGGAGCTGAGCTGCCCGGTCCCCGCGGCGGCCCCCGACTCCTCGTCCTGACGCCGGGCCCGCGCCCGCGGGCCCCCTCCCGATGATCGGCCTCTTCGGCGGCTCCTTCGATCCCATCCATCACGGGCACCTGATCACCGCGCAGGTGGTCCTGGAGGCCCTCGGGCTCGAGGAGTTGCGCTTCGTTCCCGCCCGCCAGCAGCCCTTCAAGACCGGCCAGCACCACGCCCCGGCAGAGGCCCGTGCCCGCATGGTCGAGGCGGCAATCGCGGGCGAGCCGCGCTTCCGGCTGGAACGGCTGGAGCTGGAGCGCCCCGGCCCCTCCTACACGGTGGACACGTTGCGGGCCCTCCGGGGGCGGGAACCGGGACGGGAGTTTGCCCTCCTGGTCGGGGCGGATGCGGCCGTGGACCTGCCCAAGTGGCGGGAAGCGGCCGAGGTGGCGGGCCTGGCGCGGCTGGTCCTGTTTGCCCGGCCGGGAATCGCGGTCCCGGAGTTGCCTTGGCCCGCGGCCGTGGTGCCCACCCCGGCGGTCGAGATCTCGGCCACGGCCATCCGCGCACGGGTGGCGGCGCACCGCCCGATCCGGTTCTGGGTGCCGGACCCGGTGGCCCGGATCATCGAGTCGGAAGGGTTATATTCCTCGGATGCTTAAGAACCTCCTCACCAAGGTCATCGGGACCCGGTACGACCGCGAGCGCAAGAAGCTCGACCCCGTCGTGACCGAGATCAAGAAGCAGGAAGAGGTCCTCAAGGGCTTGAGCGACGAGCAGCTGCAGGCGCAGACCGCGAAGTTCCGGGCGCGCCTCGCGGAGCGGACCGGCGCGGTCAAGTCGGAGTGGGACCAGGTGCGCCAGGCGCAGCATGACTGCGCCGACCCGGTAGAGCGTGACAAGCTGGAGCAGCGCGGCCACGACCTCGAGGCCCGCTACAAGACGGCCCTCGCCGCCGCGCTGGACGAGCTGCTGCCGGAGGCCTACGCCACCGTGCGCGAGGCGTGCCGGCGGCTGGTGGGCAGCAAGGTGATGGTCACGGGGCACGAGCTCACGTGGGACATGGTCCCCTACGACGTGCAGCTCATCGGCGGGGTGGTGCTGCACCGGGGCCGGATTGCCGAGATGGCCACCGGCGAGGGCAAGACGCTCGTGGCCACGCTGCCCCTCTACCTCAACGCCCTCACCGGGCGCGGGGCGCACCTCGTCACCGTCAACAACTACCTGGCCCGCCGCGACTCCCAGTGGATGGGGCACGTCTTCAAGTGGCTGGGCCTCACGGTGGCCTGCCTCGACGACACCCAGCCGTCCTCGCCCGAGCGCCGCGCGGCCTACCTCGCCGACATCACCTACGGCACCAACAACGAGTTCGGGTTCGACTACCTGCGCGACAACATGGTGTTCTCGCTGGAGCAGCGGGTCCAGCGGGAGCACGCGTACGCCATCATCGACGAGGTGGACTCGATCCTCATCGACGAGGCGCGGACGCCGCTCATCATCTCGGGCCCCGTGGGGAACGAGAACGACGACAAGTACGCCCAGCACAACCGCGTGGTGGCCGAGCTGGTGAAGAAGCAGACGGCCATCGTGAGCCAGCTCCTCGCCGAGGCCGAGCCGCTGCTCGAGGACCCGAAGGCCATGTACGAAGGTGCCCGGAAGCTCTACCTGGCCCGCCTCGGCATGCCGAAGAACAAGAAGCTGCTCAAGCTGCTCAACGAGACGGGCGTCAAGAGCGCCGTGCAGCGGGTGGAGCTGGACCACATCGCGGACCGCAAGCTCCCGATGCGCCAGCAGACCATGCGCGACCTCGAGGAGTCCCTGTTCTACGTCCTGGACGAGAAGGGCCATAGCGTCCACCTCACCGACCGGGGCGCCACCGCGCTGTCCCCCAACGAGCCGGCGCTGTTCATCGTCCCGGACATCTCGGAGGAGGTGCACGCCATCGACCGCGACCCGGCGCTCACGCCCGCCGAGAAGGTGGCGAAGCGCCGCGACGTCGAGGCGGAGTACGCGGTGAAGAGCGAGAAGCTCCACATCATCCACAAGCTGCTGCAGGCCCACTCCCTCTACGAGAAGGAAGTGGACTACCTGGTGCAGGAGGGGCAGGTGGTGATCGTGGACGAGTTCACCGGCCGCGTGATGGCCGGGCGCCGCTGGGCCGACGGGCTCCACCAGGCGGTGGAGGCCAAGGAGGGCGTGCAGGTGAAGGGCGAGACGCAGACCCTCGCCACGATCACCATCCAGAACTACTTCCGCATGTACGACAAGCTGGCCGGCATGACCGGCACGGCGGAGACGGAAGAGCAGGAGTTCTTCACCATCTACGGCCTCGAGGTCTCGGTCATCCCCACCAACCGGCCCATCCGCCGGCGGGACGAGGAAGACCAGATCTACAAGACCCGGCGCGAGAAGACCAACGCCATCATCGACGAGGTGGAGCGGCTCCACACCGCGGGCCTGCCGGTGCTGATCGGCACGGTGTCGGTGGAGAGCTCGGAGACGCTGTCGCGCTCGCTCAAGCGGCGGGGGCTCAAGCACGAGGTGCTGAACGCCAAGTACCACCAGCGCGAGGCGGAGATCGTCGCCGAGGCGGGCCAGCGCGGGGCCATCACCATCGCGACCAACATGGCCGGCCGCGGCACCGACATCAAGCTGGGCGCCGACGTCGCCAAGGTGGTGGACACCGACGGCCTGCAGATCATCGGCACCGAGCGGCACGAGTCGCGGCGCATCGACCGGCAGCTGCGCGGCCGCTCCGGCCGCCAGGGCGACCCGGGCCGCACGCTCTTCTTCCTGTCGCTCGAAGACGACCTCATGCGGCTCTTCGGCACCGACCGGATCGCCGCGTGGATGGACAAGGGCGGGGCGGTGGAGGGCGAGGTCATCTCGCACCCGCTCGTCACCCGCGCCATCGGGCAGGCGCAGAAGCGGGTGGAGCTGCAGAACTTCCAGGCCCGCAAGCGGCTGCTCGAGTACGATGACGTGATGAACCAGCAGCGCGAGGTGGTGTACTCCCTCCGCCTCTTTGCGCTGGAGCGGGGCGAGCAGCTCAAGGCCGAGGCGCTCAAGATGGTGGACGCCGCGGTGGAGCGCGTCATCACCATGATGCTCGCCGACGCCGAGCGTCCCGACCAGTGGGACCGCGCCGGGATGCAGTCGGCGCTGCTGCAGCAGTACCTGGTGCAGGCCGAGGCCCTCGGCGACGAAGCCGCGACGCCCTCGCAGGACAAGCTGCTGGCGGCCGCCAAGGCCGCCGGCCACGAGGCCTTCGAGCGGAAGGTGGCCTACCTCCGCGACTTCGCCCAGCAGATCGGGGCGGTGGACGTGGACGGCCAGGTGCTCTCCACCGTGATGCTGACGGTGCTGGACGAGAAGTGGAAGGACCACCTCTACGACCTCGACCAGCTGCGCAACGCCATCCAGTACCGTGCCTACGGGCAGCGCGACCCGCTGGTGGAGTACAAGAAGGAGGCCTTCGAGATGTTCGAGGACCTCGTGCGGGACATGCAGTCGACGTTCACGGAGCGGTTCCTGAAGATCACCGTGACCGCGGAGGCGCCGCGTCCGGCGCCCCCGCCGCCGACCCGCACCGCCCCGGCCGCCGCCCCGCGCCAGCCTCAGGCCCCGGCCAGCGAGCCGCCGGCCGCGCCGGCGCCGGCGGCGGGCGCCGATGACCTCTTTGCGCCGGATGCCAAGGTGGCGCCGGCGGCTCCGCCGCCGACCTTCAGCGGCCCCCGGATGCCGGCTCCCCCGGCCATCACCACCAACCGCGGTCCGCTCAAGCCGGTCGGCGCCCCGGCCGGCGGCCCGGCCGAGATCGGGCGGAACGATCCCTGTCCCTGCGGCTCGGGCAAGAAGTACAAGAAGTGCCACGGGGCCGGGCAGTAAGGGCCTGAGGAGGTACGGCGGCACACGGGGGTTCCTCACCTGGAGGGAGCCCCGTTTGTCGTCTGGGGCACTGTGTCACATTCGGGTCCGGGCTGCGGGGAATTGCGCCATGCCCCGACGGCGGGCAGTGGCATCTTCGCCCCATGGCCACTCCGCTCCCCATCGCCACTGACCTTCCCCGGGACCGGCTCTGGAGTCTCGGGCCAGCGGCCCTGACCACCACCGAACTCGTCGCCGTCCTCCTGGGTACCGGGGCCCGGGACGCCACGGCCCTGAGCGTGGCGCGCCTGCTGCTCGAGCGTGCCCACGGCTCCCTGCGGGAACTCTCGGCCCGGCCCGCCGCCGAGCTGATGCGGACCCGGGGGGTAGGGCCCGTCAAGGCGGCGCGGCTGGTGGCGGCGCTCGAGCTGGCCGCCCGGCACCAGGCCGAGCAGCGCCGGGCGCCGCCGCGCATCCGCCAGCCGGAGGACGTGGTGGCGTTCCTGGGGCCCCGGCTGCGGGACCTGACCGTGGAGGAGTTCCACGTGCTGGCGCTGGACAGCCAGAGCCAGGTGCGGCGCGACGTCCTGGTCAGCCGGGGGCTCCTGAACAGCGCGCTGGTCCACCCCCGGGAGGTGTTCCGGGCGGCCATCGCGGAGGCCGCGGCGGGCATCATCGTGGCCCACAACCACCCGAGCGGCGACCCGACCCCGTCCCCTGAGGACCGGGCCGTGACCCGGCAACTGGTGGAGGCGGGGCGGCTCCTCGACTTGCCCGTCTATGACCACGTGATCGTGGCGGGGGATCGCTACCTGAGCTTCGTGGCGGCCGGCTACCTGTGACGGCGGGCGGGTCGTGGGCGGCGGCGGGCCGTCGGAGCCACGTCCCGACGGGTCGGCCCCTTGCGGGATGGGCCGGATCCATGAGGATTACGGAGGTCGTCCCGTGCCTCGTCCTGCGCCACCGGCGCGGGGCGGTGGTGGTCGTGTCCCGTGCCCCGAGTCCCGTGACTGGAACCCTCCCCGACCTGGCCCCCGACTTCCGGGCCCTCCTCGAGCGCCATGCCGACCGGCTGGACCTCGAGCAGGTCGACCGCGCGCTCCGCTTCAGCGCTTCCGCGCATCGCGGGCAGAAGCGGGCCACCGGCGAGGACTTCATCACCCACAGCATCGCGGTGGCGCGGACGCTGGTGGAGCAGCAGCTCGACACCACCTCGGTGGTGGCCGCCCTCCTCCACGACGTGGTCGAGGACTCCGACATCCGCCAGGACGACATCGCGCGGGAGTTCGGGCCGGAAGTGGCCAACATCGTGGACGGGCTCACCAAGATCAGCTCGCTCACCTTCCGCTCCAATGCGGAGCAGCAGGTGGAGAACTACCGCAAGCTGCTGCTGTCCATCGCCAAGGACGCCCGGGTCATCATCATCAAGCTGGCCGACCGGCTGCACAACATGCGGACGCTGGACCCGTTCGCGCCGGAGAAGCGGCACCGCATCGCCACCGAGACGCGGGAGATCTACGCCCCGCTGGCCCACCGCTTCGGCATGGCGGGGATCAAGGCGGAGCTCGAGGACCTCTGCTTCAAGCACCTGGAGACGGAGGACTACAAGGCCCTCGCCGCCCAGGTGGCCGCGCGCCGGGCCGAGCGCGAGCAGCTGATCTCCAAGCTGCAGATCCCGCTCGAGCACGAGCTCAAGGAGGCGGGGCTCACCTGGTTCGACATCACCGGCCGGCCCAAGCATCTCTGGTCCATCTACCAGAAGATGAAGAAGCGCAACAAGCCGTTCGAGGAGATCTACGACCTCATGGCGATCCGCGTGATCGTCAAGTCGGTGCAGGAGTGCTACCACGTCCTCGGCGTGATCCACCACAACTGGACGCCGCTGCAGGAGCGGATCAAGGACTACATCGCGAGCCCCAAGAGCAACGCGTACCAGTCGCTCCACACCACGGTCTTCGGGCCGGGCGGGCACCTCTTCGAGGTGCAGATCCGCACCCAGGAGATGCACCGCACGGCCGAGTTCGGCATTGCGGCGCACTGGCTCTACAAGAGTGACGGGACCAAGAAGGGGGCGCAGCTCGAGGCGCACTTCGGCTGGTTCCGGCAGCTGCTCGAGCTGCAGCAGGACGCGCACACGCCGGAGGAGTTCCTCGAGTTCCTGAAGGTGGACCTCTTCCAGGACGAGATCTTCGTCTTCACGCCCAAGGGGGACGTGAAGCAGCTGCCGAAGGGCGCCACGCCCATCGACTTCGCCTTCATGGTGCACACCGACGTCGGGTTCCGCTGTGTCGGGGCCAAGGTGAACGGGCGCATCGCGCCGCTCCACCGCGAGCTCAAGAACGGCGACACGGTCGAGGTGCTCACCGGCCCCGCCCACAAGCCGAGCCGCGACTGGCTGGCGCACGTGAAGACGGCGCGCGCCCGGCACAAGATCAAGGCGTGGATCCGGCACCAGGAGGACGAGGAGGCACAGGGGATCGGCAAGGAGCTCCTGGTCCGCGAGCTCAAGCGGCGGCGCCTTGCCACCCCGGAGGCGCAGGAACTCCAGCAGGCCGCCGAGACCCTCGGCCTGGCCGATGGCCGCCTGCTCGAGGTGGCGCTCGGCCGCGGCGACGTCACCATCGTGCAGGTGATCCGGGCCATCTTCCCCGAGCTGCCCTCCGACGACCTCCAGGACCAGAAGCCCAGCGTCATCGGCCGGGTGCTGGACCGGATCCGGCTGGGGAGCGGCATCCGCATCCAGGGCATGTCGGGCCTGCTGGTGCGCTATGCCCAGTGCTGCCAGCCCGTGCCCGGGGACACGGTGGTGGGGTACGTGACGCAGGGCCGCGGCATCTCCATCCACCGCGCCGACTGCCCCAACCTGCTCACGCTCTCCGGCGAGGGGCGGCGGGTGGAGATCGACTGGCAGGAGGCCAAGGGGGAGGCGTTCGCCGTGAAGCTGGCGGTGAGCGGCGAGGACCGCCGGGGGCTCTACGCCGACGTGATGCAGGCCATCAGCGCCAGCGGCACCAACGTGAAGGCCGCCGAGCTCACCACGCGGGACGGCACCGTCTTCAGCACCATCGTGGTGGAGGTGGACAACCGCGCCCACCTCGCCAAGGTCATCAAGAGCATCCGGAAGGTGAAGGGCATCACCGACGTGGAGCGCCGCGACACCCCGGCGCCCGGCGGCGCCTAACTCGCCCCGGGCTCCCCGAGCCCGGCCGGCCGCAACAGCCGGTGCGGTCCCCCCGGCAGGCGCGCCACCCAGTCCCGCACGCCCCCCACCAGCCACAGCACCGGTGCCTCGCCCGCGCCCTCGGCCGGCGGGGGGCTCACGTCGTCCCCGCCCGGGGGGATGGGGCTCACCACGCGCGCCGGGTTGCCCATGATCACCGAGTCGGGCGGGTACTCGCGCACGCAGACGGCGCCGAAGCCCACCACCGAGTTCCGGCCGATCACGGTGCCGGGCAGGATGCCCGCCCCGAGCCCCACCCACACGTTGTCGCCGATCTGCACCGGCAGCACCCGAACCGGCGCGTCGGCGTTCAGGCGGCGGTCCATGCGGGCGCTGTGCAGGTCGGTGTCGTAGATCCGCGCCTCGGCGATGAGGCAGTGGTGACCGATGCGGATCTCCTGCCGGCAGCCGAGGCGGACCCCGTCGAGCAGCGTGTGGTCGCCGATGACGATGCGGGCGTCGCGCCCGTGGGTCACCGGGGCCACCCGGCCGTGCAGCGCCACCCCGCAGCCCAGGATGACCTCCCCCTCCCCGCGCACGCGCAGCCGCCCGTAGAGCTCGAGCCCCGGGCCCGCCTGCACCCGGTACCCCAGGGCGCGATGCCAGGCAATCGACGCCCGGCCCCGCAGGCGCGCCACCAGCACCCGGAGCGTGCGCCGGGGCGCGCGCCGGAGGGCGCGGAGGGTGGCCCGCCAGGGCGTCATGCGGCCCGCACCTGCCCCAGCTTGGTGGCCACGAACCGCGCCATGGCCGCGATGCTGCCGAGGTTGGCCTCGGTCACCTCGTCGTCGCGGATGGCGATGGCGAAGCGGTCCTCGAGGAAGGCGATCACCTCCATCACCCCGATCGAGTCCACCACGCGCTCCTCCAGCAGGCGGGTGGTGTCGCCCAGCGAGAAGCCGGGACGCATGTAGAGCAGGTTCGCCTCGAGGTACTCGCGGACGGCGGTCGCAATCTCGCTGGAAGTCATGAGAGCACCGGGGTGGACGTGGCGCCCGCGGCCGCGGGCCACTCGGCCGGGCGGGCAGGGTGCTCGCCGAGCCATACGTCGGGCGTGCCGGGGAGCAGGGGAGGATGGTCGGTGGGGAAGAAGGTGCGGTGCCACACCTGCGTGGAGAGGACGGCCAGCAGGGCCTGGTTCTCGCGCGAGCCGGTGGCCAGGCCCGCCTGGCAGCGGCGCACCAGCCCCGCCACCGCGTGCGGCGCGAAGAGCCCCGTCGCCTGCAGCGCGTCGGGGTCGAGCAGTTCCCGGACGTAGGCGGGCGCGTCGGGACGGAAGAAGGACTGTGCGTCCGGGGCGCGATAGGGACGCTTGGGCCGCCGCGTCACCTCCGGCGGCACCCGGCCCGCGCTCCAGCGGCGCAGCAGGCGCTTCTCCCGGAGCCCGAGCAGCTTGAGCCGGTCCGGCAGCCGCGCGGCGAAGTCGAACAGCCGGTGATCGAGGAACGGGTAGCGCATCTCCACGCCATGGGCCAGGCCCACGCGATCCCCCTGCGCCGCCAGCAGGTACGGCGACAGCAGCGTGGTGACCTCGAGCCACGCGGCGCGCTGGAGCGGGGTCCACTGCATGAAGCCGGCGGGCAGCGCCCGGCGGAGCGTGGCCACCGGATCCTGCCGCGCCAGGGCCGCGCGCAAGTCGCCGCTGTAGAAGTCCTTGACCGCCGACGTCAGCCGGAAGCGGGGCAGGTGCGACAGCAGCGGGTCCATGGCCGGCCCCGCGTCGAGGAAGAACCGCGCCCAGAACTCCCCGGCGCGCCGCCCGCCGCCCACGAACGGGTGGATCCGCTCGAACAGCCGCGCCCGCCCCGGCCCGGCCCCCGGCGCCCCGCAGAACTGGCGCAGCGCGACTTCCTTGAAGAGGTCGTACCCGTAGAACAGCTCGTCCGCCCCTTCCCCCGAGAGCACCACCGAGATCCCGGACGCGCGGGTGAGCCGCGCCAGCAGGTAGAGCGGCACCGGTGCCGTCCGCACCACCGGTGACTCCACGTGCCGGATCACCGCGGGAAAGGCCTCCGCGATGCAGGCCGGGCCCATGTGCGCCACGTTGTGGAGACTCCCGAGCGCCGCGGCCACGGCGCGCTGCCCCTCTCCCTCGTCGAACGCCGGCTCCTCGAAGGTCACGGAGAAGGTCCGGAAGCGGTGCGCCGTGTGCGCCGTCCCGAGCGCGCAGGTGATGCTCGAGTCGAGCCCGCCGCTCAGGTAGCCGCCCACCGGCACGTCCGCCCGGAGCCGGAGCGCCACCGCGCTCTGGAGCAGCGCGTCGAGTTCGCCGAGCGGGTCGCGCGGCGGGTCCCCCGCCCCGAGGTCGGGGGAGAACCAGGTGCCCTGGAGTAGCCGCCCCTCCTCCCAGCGCGCCCACCCGCCTGGCTCCAGCGCCTCCACATGACGGAACGGGGTGCGCGGCGCGCGTGTCGCCCAGAAGGTGAAGACTTCGTCGAGCCCGGCCGGGTCCGGGCCGGTCTGGAGCAGGCCCGTCGCCAGCAGCCCCTTCACCTCCGAGCCGAACACCAGCCCGCCCGGCACCCGGGCGTGGAAGAGCGGCCGCACGCCGAAGCGGTCGCGCACCAGCGTGAGGATGCGGCGGACGCGGTCCCACACCGCGAAGGCGAACTGCCCGTTGAGCCGGGGCAGCAGCCCGAGGCCCCACGCGCGCCAGCCCTCCAGCACCACCTCGGTGTCGGTCGCGGTGCGGAACTGGTGGCCCAGGGCGATGAGGTCGGCGCGCAACTCCGGGTGGTTGTAGACCTCGCCATTGTAGGCCAGTACCAGCCGGCCATCGGCGGTGGCGAGCGGCTGCGCCCCGCCGGCGCGGTCCACGATGGCAAGCCGCGTGTGTACCAGCGCCGCCTCGCGGTCGGTGAAGTACCCGAAGCCGTCGGGCCCGCGATGGCGGAGCGCCGCCGCCATCGCCCGCAGCGCGGGCTCCTCGAGTCCGTGCCCACGGGTGAGGACGGCCCCGGCGAAGCCACACATCAGCCCGCCCTCCCGGCCGGCCCGTCGAGCGGCACTGGACTCACCAGGAAGGCGGGCAGGTGGAGGTGACGGGTGGCGGCCCGCTTCTGGCGGATGTCCCGGAACACCCGCTCCACCTGCGCCACGGTGAGGCCGAGCCGCTCGGCGGCCGCGGCGGGCGGATGGCCCAGCGCAAAGGCGTGGAGCAGCCGGTCGAGCACCGCCACGGGCACCCCGAAGAAGAATTCCTCCTGCGATTGCGGCAGCGACCAGGTGTCCGTGGTCGGCTCCCGGCGCAGGATGGCGTCCGGCAGCCCGAGGTGCTCGCCGAGCTGGTAGACCTGCGACTTGTAGAGGTGGGCGATGGGCTTGAGGTCGGCCAGCCCGTCGCCGCCCTTCACGAAGAAACCCTGGTCGTACTCCAGCCGGTTCGGGGTGCCGAGCACGGCGTAGTGCAGCCGGTCGGCGTGGAAGTACTCGAGTGTCTTGCGGACCCGCTGCTTGAAGTTGGTGGCCGCAATGAGCTCGCGGTACGCGGCGGCGGGGAGGCGCAGGCGCTGCACCGGTCCGCCCGGCGGCTGCACGGCCAGCAGCGGCACGGCGAGCGACTCCGAGTCGAGCCGCCGGCTCGACAGGCAGACCTTGCAGCCCCAGCCGGGCCCGTAGCCGGGGACCAGCGTCCGGATCACCGCGTCACGCCGCGCGTAGCAGCCGAGCGCGGTGAGCGCGGGCGTGATGTCCTCGCGCTGGTGAGAGACGCCGAGGCTGTCCGCCACGGCGCGCGCCGTCACGAGGCTCTCCGGATCAGACTCCGCATCCGGCAGGAAGAGCCCAAGCACCCGCGTGGGCCCGAAGGCGCGGGCGGCGAGCGCCGCCGTGACCGAGCTGTCGATCCCGCCGCTCATCCCCAGCACCACGCCGCGGCGGCCGAGCTCCGCCACCTGCACGCGGATCGCCGCGACGATCTGGGTCGTGGCCACCGCGGGGTCGAGCCGCAGTTCCTCCGGTGGGGGCAGGCGCCCCGGGGCCGTGAGGGACAGGGGCGGGGCAGGCGGAGGTGGCGCAGGCGGGAACGACATGGCCGGGAGTGTTCCTTGCTGGCGGAGCATGCGACAACGACGCTGCCCGATCCCCCGGCTTGCACGGCGCGGGCGCGGTGCCCGGCGTTCGCGCATGGAGCTGACGGTGGTGCCGCGAGCTGCGCCCCCGCGGCCGCGCCCCGCGTGGTTTCTGGCGTGGGGCCCCCGCGCTGGGCGCCGTGCCCGGAGGCGGCTACCTTGGGGCTCCCCTCTCCCTGGGTCCCATGGCGTACTGGCTCCTCAAGTCCGATCCCGACACCTACGGCTTCGCCGACCTCGAGCGCGACCGCCGCGCCACCTGGGATGGCGTCCGCAATCCCCAGGCGCTCATCCACCTCCGCCAGATGGCCCGGGGCGACCAGGTCCTGGTGTACCACTCGGGCGGCGACAAGGCCGTCATCGGTCACGCCACCGTGGCCAGGGCGGCCTATCCCGATCCCGCGCGCGGCGACCCCAAGCTGGTGGTGGTGGACCTCACGGTGGGCCCGCGTCTGGCGGCGCCCGTCGCCCTCGCCACCGTCAAGGCGGACCCGGTCTTCGCGGACTTCGCGCTGGTGCGGCACTCGCGCCTCTCCGTGATGCCCGTCTCCCCGGCCCAGTGGAAGCGGCTCGAGGCGCTGGGGCGGGGCTGAGACGCCTGATCCCCCTCTCCCGAAGAAAGACCGAAGCTGGTATATTGGCGCCCATGTCGAGTCCCGCCTTCCAGGTCGTCGCCCCGTTCCAGCCGGCCGGGGACCAGCCCCGCGCCATCGCGGCCCTGAGCCAGGGGTTCGCGGAGGGCGCGCGCTACCAGACGCTTCTCGGCGTCACCGGCAGCGGCAAGACCATGACGCTCGCCAACGTCATCGCCAACTACGGCAAGCCGACGCTGGTGCTCTCGCACAACAAGACGCTCGCCGCGCAGCTCTATGGCGAGCTCCGCCAGTTCCTGCCGCACAACGCGGTCGAGTACTTCGTCTCGTATTACGACTACTACCAGCCCGAGGCCTACGTCCCCCAGACGGACGTCTACATCGAGAAGGACGCGAGCATCAACGCGGACATCGAGAGCCTCCGGCTCCGCGCCACGTCCAGCCTGATGGAGCGGGAGGACGTGGTCATCGTGGCCACGGTGAGCGCCATCTACGGCCTCGGCGACCCGGTCGAGTACCGCAAGCTCCTCGTCACCGCCACCCGCGGCGAGGAGCGCGGCCGGGACGAGTTCCTCGCCGACCTGGTGCGCATCCAGTACGGCCGCAACGACGTCGCCTTCGACCAGGGCACCTTCCGGGTGCGGGGCGACACGGTGGAGGTGTTCCCGGCCTACGCCGAGCAGGCGCTGCGGCTCGAGTTCTTCGGCGACGAGATCGAGCGGATCGCCAAGATCGACCCGCTGACCGGCAAGGTCATCGCCACCCTGGACCGCTGCGCCATCTACCCGGCCAAGCACTTCGTCACCCAGCGGCCCACCATCGAGCGGGCGGTGAAGGTCATCCGGCAGGAGCTGGCGGAGCGCCTCGCGGAGCTGCGGGCGGCCGGGAAGCTGCTCGAGGCGCAGCGGCTCGAGTCGCGCACCACCTTCGACATCGACATGATGCTCGAGGTGGGCACCTGCGCCGGCATCGAGAACTACTCGCGGCCCATCTCCGGCCGCCTGCCGGGCGAGCGGCCGGCCTGCCTGCTCGACTACTTCCCGCCCGAGTTCCTGGTGGTGGCCGACGAGTCGCACGTCACGCTGCCGCAGATCGGCGGCATGTTCAACGGCGACCGGGCCCGGAAGACCACGCTGGTCGAGTACGGCTTCCGGCTCCCCTCGGCGCTCGACAACCGGCCGCTCAAGTTCGAGGAGTTCATGGCCATCGTGCCCCAGCTCCTCGCCGTCTCGGCCACCCCGGGCGAGTTCGAGCTGGGGCTGAGCGCGGGCCGGGTGGTGGAGCAGATCATCCGCCCCACCGGCCTCGTGGACCCGGTGGTGGAGATCCGCCCGGTGAAGGGCCAGGTGGACGACCTGCTCGGCGAGATCCGCGAGCGCACCCGCCGCCGCGAGCGCACGCTCGTCACCACGCTCACCAAGCGCATGGCGGAGGACCTCACCGACTACCTGCAGCAGACGGGCGTGCGGGTGCGCTACCTCCACTCCGACATCGACGCCATCGAGCGGATGGAAATCCTGCGCGGGCTCCGGCTCGGGGACTTCGACGTGCTGGTGGGCATCAACCTGCTGCGGGAGGGGCTGGACCTGCCCGAGGTGTCGCTGGTGGCCATCCTCGACGCGGACCAGGAGGGGTTCCTGCGCTCCGACCGCTCGCTCATCCAGACGGTGGGCCGCGCGGCGCGCAACGTGAACGGCCTGGCCATCCTGTACGCCGACCGGATGACCGGCTCCATGGAGCGCGCATTGGCGGAAATGGAGCGCCGCCGCACCATCCAGCTGGAGCACAACCGGGTGCACGGCATCGTGCCGCGCTCCATCACCAAGTCGCTCGAGGAAGTGAAGCTCACCACCCGCGTGGCCGACGCGCGCACCGAGAAGCCGGAGAAGAAGGGGAAGGAGGAGCGGCTGGTGCAGCTCGACTTCCGCGACCCGGCCAAGCGCGCGCAAACCATCGCGGCGCTCGAGCGGCAGATGAAGGAGGCGGCGGCCAACCTCGAGTTCGAGGTGGCGGCCATGCTGCGCGACCAGGTCAACGAGCTCCGCGCCCTCGACACGCCCGACGTGGCGCGGGCGCAGCCCGCCCGCCGCCGCGCATGATCCGCCCCCTCACCGAGGCCGAGCTCGTGGCCGAAGGCCAGGCGCTTGGCCGGACGCTGGCGCCCCGGAGCATCGTGGCGCTGGAAGGGAATCTCGGGGCGGGGAAAACCACTTTCGCCCAGGCGGTGGCGCGCGGCCTTGGCGTCACCGAGCCCGCCACCAGTCCCACCTACGCCCTGGTGCACCGGTACGAGGGGCGCCGCGGTCCCGTCTTTCACCTCGACTGCTATCGCCTGCGGCGCCCCGAGGAAGCCGCCGACCTGGACTGGGAGGGCCTGCTCGCCGAGGGCGACGCGCTCCTGGTCGAGTGGCCGGAGAAGGCGGGCAGCTGGTTGCCCCCGCCCACCCGGCGCTTCCGGTTCCACCACCTGCCCGAAGCCGAGCGGCGCGGGCTCGAGGAGTGCTGAGCATGTGGCTCGCGCTGGACACGGCCACGGACCGCGCCTCCCTCGCCCTCGGCGGGCCTGCGGGCCTCGTGGCGGAGGGCGAGATCATCGGCGCGCGGCGGCACGCGGCGGGGCTCCTGCCCGCCCTCGACCGCCTGCTCGCCGAGGCGCGAGCCACGGCCATGGACCTCGAAGCGGTGATCCTCGCCGACGGGCCTGGCAGCTTCACGGGGCTCCGGGTGGCGGCCACCGTGGCCAAGGCGCTGGTGCGCGCCCGCCCCATGCCGCTCTGGGTGGCACCCTCGTTGCTCGGCGTGGCACGCGGCGCCGGGGCCCCGGACGGCCAGCTCGTGGTGGCGGTGAGCGATGCGCTCCGGGGCGAGGTCTTCGCGGGGGGCTGGCGCTTCGGGCCTGCGCGGGTGGAGTGCGTGCTCGCCCCCACGGTGCTCACCCCGCAGGCCCTCCGTGCCCGCATCGGCGGCGAGGCGCTCATCGTGGGCAGCGCGGCCCCGCTGCTCGGCGACTTCCAGCCGAGTTGGCCGCAGGCGCGCGCACTCCTCAGCCTCGTGGGCTGTCACGGCGGGGTGCGGCGGGTCGCCGACCCGGCCGCCTGGGAACCGGAGTACGGCCGGCCCGCTGAGGCGCAGGCCAAGTGGGAGCGCGAGCATGGACGTCCCCTGGCAGTTCCGGCCGGCGACGCGCGCTGACGCGCCGGTGCTGGCCGGCCTCGAGCGGCGCTGCTTCAGCGACCCGTGGCCGGCCGACGCCTTCTCGTCCGCGCTTCACGCGCCGCACATGCAGCTCTTCGTGGCGGAGGCGGGCCTCGAGATCGTCGGCTATTTCGTGGGCCGCGCCGTGGCCGGCGAGGGCGAGATCCTGAACCTCGCGGTGGTCCCGGAGCAGCGCGGCCAGGGGCTGGGCCGGTGGCTGCTCGAGGAGGGGCTCACCCGCCTCCGTCAGGCGGGTGTCGGCGAGGTGTTCCTCGAGGTCCGGGCCAGCAACGCGGCGGCCCGTGCGCTCTACCGGGGGCGCGGCTTCCGGGAGGTGGGGCGGCGGCGGGAGTACTACCGCCACCCCGTGGAGGACGCCCTCGTGCTGCGGCTCGGTCTCGCCCCGGCGTGATTTTGGTACGGCCTGCTACATTTGGGGTGGCGTGGGGACCCGGGCCGTCTCCAAGTTGTGTCGCGTGTTCCCCAAGCTCCGTTTCCAGCCCCCAGCGGTGGAGGTTCCCGTGAGTCGCAGTCTCAACAAGGTGATCCTGATCGGCAACATCGGGCAGGATCCGGAGGTCCGCAGCACCAGCAACGGCGGTCGCGTCGCCAACTTCAGCCTGGCCACCAGCCGGCAGTGGTCCGGCCAGGGCGGTGACAAGCAGGAAAAGACCGAGTGGCACCGGGTCGTCGCGTGGAACAATGCCCGCGGTGCCGGCACCGGTCTCGCGGATGTCGTCGAGAAGTACTGCAAGAAGGGCGACAAGCTCTACGTCGAGGGCCGCATCGAGTACCGCTCGTGGCAGGACAAGGAAGGCCAGACCCGCTACACCACCGAGATCATCGCCAACGAGATCATCATGCTCTCGGGCAAGGGTGGCAGCGGCGAAGGTGGCCCGAGCTACAGCGCCCCCGCCCGCGCCGCGGCCAGTGCCCCCGCCAAGAAGGAAGGCAAGGCCGAGTCCTTCGAGGACGTCCCCGCCGCCTTCGATGGCGAGGAAGACGACCTTCCGTTCTGATCCCGCCGCCGCCCGCCCGGGGCTTTCCGGGCGGGCGGTGGATGCGGGTGAGCCGCATCACCTTCCGGTGTCGGCACTTAGCCCGGCAGGGCTCATGTAGTCTCTGAGTGGCGCGCCGGAGCCCATAGTCCTATATTGGGTTAGCACGATACCCACCCATAAAGAGGGTAGTGTGATGACCCGTTCCGCTCGTCTCGGCCTGGCCCTGGTGCTGGCCGTGCTGGGGCTGCCTGCGCTGGCCTCGGCTCAGGTGGCTTCCCGGCCCGATACCCACACGGTGCGCCCCGGCGATACCCTTTGGGATCTCGCCCGCACCTATCTCGGCGATCCGACCTCTGGCCCGAGATCTACCGCCTCAATACCGCCGTCGTCGAGGATCCGCACTGGATCTATCCCGGCGAGGTCCTGCGCCTGGCTGGCGGGGCCGAGGTGAGCGCGGTTCCTGCCACCGATACCCCGGCTCCGGCCGGTCAGCCGGTCGAGGCGGCCCAGCCGCTGGCCCAGGCGCCGGCCGCGGAACCGCAGCCGGAAGCTCAGGCGCCGGTGGCTGAAGAGCCCGCCGCGCTCAACGAGCCCGAAGTCGCCGACGCGGCCGCCGAGGCGGGCCCCACCGACAGCGTGGACCTCACGCCGCTCGTGGGCAACCGCAACACCCGCCGCGCCGCCGGGCCGAGCCTCGAAGGCCAGCCTCGCCACAATTACCGGCCCCTGCGCCGGAGCGGAGTTCTACAGCTCCGGGTTCCTCACCGGGCAGGTGCCGTTCGGCAAGGTGCTCGGCCTCGTGACGCCGCCCGCGATCGAGGAAGTCACCAACCGCAGCACGGCCATGATCTATGCCCAGGTGGCCGTCACGCCGCCGGCCGGTGCGCGGTGCCAGGTCGGCGACACCCTCCTCGTCGGCCTCGTGCAGCGGGAGATCCGCGGCTACGGGCGCGTCTTCCTCCCGACCGGGCTCGTCCGGATCATCGACGTGAGCCGCGCCGAGAACCTCGCCGAGGTGGTGGCGGCGTACGGGCCGGTTCGGGACCAGCAGGTCACCCTGCCCATCGAGAAGTTCGCCGACCCGGGCAACGTGCGGGCCGTGCCCATCTCCGACGGCGTCGTGGGCCGGGTCATCGCCGGGCGCGACGAGCAGCCGCTCATCGGCCCGCAGGACGTGATCTTCCTCGACCGGGGCCGCACCGACGGCGTGGCGCTCGGCGACCAGTTCGAGCTCCGCCGCAGCGCGCGCGAGCGCGTCAACCGGGCCGACCTGGTCAACGAGGTCATGGCCACGGTCCAGGTGGTGCACGTGGGTGAGCACACGTCCACCGCCCGCGTCCTCCGTGTCACCCAGCCCGACGTGCCCGTCGGCATCGAGGCCCGCCAGGTCGCCAAGCTGCCGTCGTGATGGGGCGTGGTGACGCCCCGGGTCCCCGCGTCTCCCATCGGGCCCGCCGCTCCGCCGCCAGTGCCCCCCCCGGGGGGCGCGGGCCCCGGGGTGACGGGCCCGGCTCCCGTCTGAGCCTTCTCTCCCAGGAATGCCGCTGATGCTTCAGGCCGCCGGCTTCACGCCGTCCTCCTCGTGGGAACTCGTGCAGCAGTCGAGTCCCGAGACCAAGATCGTCCTCGTCATCATCGCGATCTTCTCGCTCCTGTCGTGGTTCGTGATCGGGCTCAAGTGGTGGCAGTTCCGCCGGGTGCGGCAGCAGGCGGACCGCTTCTTCGGCGAGCTGGAGCGCACCACCCGCCTGCAGGATGCCTATCACGCCGTGATGAAGCTGCCGCCCTCGCCGTTCAACCGGCTGTTCCGCGAGGGCTCAGCTTCGTGAGCGAACTGCGGCCCGGCGGGCTCGCGGAGGCGGCGGCCAAGGGCGGCGCGCTCACCATGACCCAGCTCGAGGCCCTCCGGATGGTGCTCGCCAAGGAAGTCGCGGCGGAGCGGGACCTCATGGCGCGGTTCATCTCCTGGCTCGCCACCATCGGCTCGGTGGGGCCGCTGCTCGGCCTCCTCGGCACGGTGCTCGGGGTCATGGACGCGTTCATCGGCATCGCCTCGAAGGGCTCGGGGAACCTCTCGGCGGTGGCGCCCGGCGTGGCCGAAGCCCTCGTCACCACGGTGGCGAGTACCGGCCGGGCGATTCCGGCGGTGATCGCCTACAACGTCTTCGTCAACAAGCTCGGGCTCTTCGCCGGCGAGCTCGAGGGCTTCGCCAACGAACTCGTGGGCTCGATGGCGCGGGAAGGACTCCTCTAAATGGCCATGGGCGTGGGTCGCGGCGGCGGGCTGCGCGGGCACGGCGAGCTGCCGCTCAACGCGGACATCAACGTCACGTCCCTCGTGGACGTGGCAAGCTGGCGATGCTGCTCATCATCTTCGTCGCGCCCATCATGCAGGGTGGCGTCGAGGTCCAGCGCCCCAGCGCCAGGCCCGGCCCATCGGCCTCGGATAGTGAGCGTGGACAGGAGGGCCGGATCTTCGTGGACGGGCAAGGTGTCTGAGCTGAACGACTTCCAGATGACGTTCCGGGCCCTGGTCACGAGCCGCAAGCCGAAGGCGGTCTACCTCCGCGCCGACCGCCGGGTGCAATGCAGCATTTGTGCGGGTGCTGGCCATCGCCGGACAAGGGATCACCGACGTGGGCCTGGTGGCGGAGGAGGAAGAGCGATCGTGATGCAGCGGGGCGCGCAACCGAGGCAGGGCGCCGGCGTGGCGGTGGGGCTTACCGGCACCCTGCTGGTTCACGCGGGGGCGCTGGCGCTGCTCTACACGGCCGTGCGCCCGGTGCCCCCCGGTCCACCCGTGTATGCGGTGGAACTGGTGGCGGCCCCGGCGCCCCAGCCCGAGGCCAGGCCGGCGCCTGAGGCGGTGACGCGTCCCGCACCTGAGCCCCCGGCACCGAAGCCGCCGGAGCCCAAGACCAGCAAGCCTGCGCCCGTGACGCCAAAGCCCAAGCCGGCGCCCACCTCCCAGAAGGTGGAGCCGACGCCCCGGAGTTCGAGCCCGGTCACGCCCGCGCCCGGGGAGACGCCCGGCACCGGCCGCGATGCCGTGACGGTGAGTACGCCGGGCTTGCAGTTCCCCTTCCCGGATTACCTCCGGAACATCGTGGAGTCCGTCTACCGCCGCTGGCAGCGGCCGTTCGGCAATGCGGCGCTCCGGGCGGAGGTGAGCTTCCTGATCCGGCGCGACGGCACGGTGGATGGGATCAAGCTCACCAAGTCTTCCGGCAGCTTCTCCTTCGACCTCTCCGCGCAGGGCGCGGTGGAGGCCGCCGGGGCGGCGGGCGCCTTCGGGTCGCTCCCCGACGGCTGGCCCGCCGATGTGCTGCCGGTCTCGTTCTACTTCACGCCCCGGACCCAATGACCGCCTTCCGCGGCGCGGCCGCCTTCCTGGCCGCCGCGCTTCTTCCGCTCTCGCTCGCCCCGCTGGCCGCGCAGGACACGACGCCTCCGCTCGAGGGCGTCCGCGTGGGCATCGAGTATCGTCCCGGCTTCCGGCCGTCCGTGGTGGTGCTGCCGGGCCGGGGGCTCGACTCGGTGCGGGCCATCCTGGCTCGCGACCTCGACTACAGCGACCGCTTCGATGTCATCGCCCTGGGCCAGGGCGACACCGCGGCCACCGCGGCGAATCTCGGTGGTCGCACCGTGAATTACGCCCTTTTCCGCACCCTCGGTGCCGAATACGCCGTGGAGGTGGTGGCGGACGGGCAGCTCACCCTCGTGCGGCTGCACGACGTGACCACCGGCGGCATCCGTCGCGAGCAGCGCTACCCGCTGCCTGCGC
>JBGAOL010000011.1:0-26954 GCA_044221825.1 Gemmatimonadales bacterium | reverse complement strand
ACGGGCGACGGACTCATCGTGCTGCCTCCTCGAAGGGGCCCTGCACCACCGGACGCCGGGCCCGCACGTGCCAGCGGCCCTGCGCCATGACGTCCTGCACGTTGCCTGCCTCGTCCAGCACCACCAGGTCTGCATCGGCGCCCGCCGCCAGGCGGCCCTTCCGCTCCAGCCGCAGCACCCGCGCCACGTTGGCCGTGAAGGGCGGCAGCGCCTGAGCGAGCGGCACGCCGCGGCCGAGCAGGGCCCGGAGCGTTCCCGCCAGGGCGCCGGGGTCCCCGACGCCCATGCGGACCACGCGGCCGTCCGCGTCGAACTCGGGCAGGCAGCCGCCGCCATCGGAACTGACGGTGATCCGCTCCGCGGGCGCACCCGCCGCCCAGTAACGCTGCAGTGCATCCTCGGCGGACCAGGCGTCCTCGTCCGGACCCACCGGGAAGGCGGTCACGTCCACGGTGACGCCGTTCGCGGTGAGCGCCACGGCCTCGTCGAAGAGGGCGCGGCGGCGGTTCACGTGCGTCGGGTGGAATACCCGGGCCGGGAGCTCGCTCTCCGACAGGGCGCGGCGCACCAGTTCGAGGCCGCGCGTGCCGTCGCCCAGGTGGAGGTGGACGATGCCCGCCTTCCCCGTCATGAGCCCCGCCACGTGGGCCTCGGCGGCCACCTGCAGCAACTGCTCGAGCGTGGGCTGGCTCGACCGATGGTCGCTCAGCGCCACTTCGCCCACGCCCAGCACGGGGTCGCAGTGCACGATGTCGCCGCGCACGCTGCCCGTCACCGTCACGGGCGGGAGGTGATAGCCGCCCGTGAAGCAATACGCCGACAGGCCAAGGGCATTCAGGCCGCGCGTGGTGGCCAGCAGGTCGGCCGGCGCGCGGGTGAGGTCGTCGGTGCCGAGCAGCCCCACCACGGTGGTGATGCCGCCCAGCGTGAAGCGGGTGAGCGGGACCGGCGGCACCCGGGTCTCGAAGCCCGCCTCGCCGCCGCCGCCGGTGAGGTGCACGTGGGCGTCGATCAGCCCCGGGATCACCCGCCGGCCCGCGAGGTCCACCACCTCGGCGCCGAGCGCCGGGTCCAGCACGGGCGCGGAGGAGCCGATCCACACGATGCGGCCGCCGGCCACGAGCAGGTGCCGCCGGCCATGCGGCTCCGGCGCGTAGAGCTCCAGGTTGGTGAGGAGCGTCAGGCTGGCGTGAGGCGGGGTGTCCATCCGGGGCGAAAGCTACGTCGGTCCGGGGGGCTTGGGAATCAGCGCGCGGGGAGACGTGAACGGCCGTTCATGCGCGCGAGCCACCCCCTCGGTCACGGCCGGGGCCGGCGAGGGCGTCGCGGCGGTGCCTAACGATTCGCCTGGCGCAGCGCGCCCTGCACGTCGCGCAGCTGCGGCGAGGCCCCCAGCCGCACCACCCGGCCCGGTAGCATTCCGTCCGAGGCGCCGTCCGCCACCACCAGGTCCTCGGCGCCCACGCCCTCGAGATCGGCGCGGACGTCGTAGGCCAGGCGCTTCAGCTCGGCCACCACCAGGCCGCGGAGCCGGCGGTCGCCGATGAGCACCGCGGCGCGGCGCCGGGAAGCGGGCGGTGGCGCCGGCTGGGCGCCGAGGGGCAGCTGGAGGGTGAACGTGGCACCATCACCCGGCACCGACGCGATCTCCACGCTGCCGCCGGCCTCGGTCACCAGCCCGTACACCAGCGGCAGGCCGAGCCCGGTGGAGATGCCGCGGGGCTTGGTGGTGAAGAACGGCTCCATGCAGCGGCGCCGCACCTCTTCCGTCATGCCGGGGCCGTCATCCGTCACGGTCAGGCGGAGTTGGGCCTCGGTCATGGTGGCGCTCACGACCACCCGTCCCCGGCGGGCCTTGAGCGCATCGCCGGCGTTCTGGACCAGGTTGAAGACGGCCTGCGTGAGCACGGGCCGCGACATAGCCACCCAGCAGGCGGCGGCCTCCTCCATGCGGGCCTCGAGGACCACCCCGCGCGGGAGCACGTTCCGGAACACCGGCTCCGCCTCCGCCCACCAGGGGCCCACGGGCGTGGGCTCGCCGAGGGGCGTGGCGCGAGGATCCAGCGCCAGCAGGCGGAGCCCGCCCGAGAGGCGGCGCAGGTACTCGGCCGCGGTGCGGATTCCCTCGAGCTCGCGCTCCGCCTCCTCCGGCAGCTCCATGCGGGCCAGGCTGTCCAGCCGGACCCGGACCGGCATGAGCAGGTTCCCCATGTCGTGCCCCAGCCCGGTGGAGAGGGTGCCGATGGCGGCCATCCGCTCCGAGTGCCGCAGCCGCTGGTGCGAGGCCTCGAGCTCCGCGGTGCGCTCCGCCACCAGCTGCTCCAGGTGCTCCCGGTGGCGCTGCAGCTCCGCCTCGGCGGCCTTGCGCTCGGTGATGTCGTGGCTGATGCCGATGAGGCCGAGCAGGTGACCCTGCGCGTCGTGCCAGGGGGCCTTCGTGGAGAGGAACGTGCGGCGCTCGCCGTTCGTGGCGAGCACTTCCTCCACGGCCTCCGCCAGACCGGTGGCCATGATCCGCTGGTCGTTGGCGTGGATGGTGGCCGCCTCCGGGCCGAGCAACTCGGCGTCCTGGCGGCCCACGAGTTCCGCGGCCGGGCGCCCGTAGACTCGCTCGATGGCCGGGTTCACGAGCAGCAGCCGGCCCTCGCAATCCTTGGCGTAGAGCATGTCGGGCGAGTGCTCGCTGATGGCCGCGAGCAGCGCGTTGCTGCGCCCAAGCGCGTCCTCGGCCCGGGTCTGCTGCCGGGAGGCATCGCCCACGTGGCGGGCGCTCTTGGTCACCAGCGCCGCGAGCAGGATCACCAGCAGGAAGGTGAGGAGGGCCGTGCCGAACGCCGCGTCGAAGAGCTGCAGTTCCTCGGCCCGGAGCCGGAGCCAGCCGAGGACCAGCGGGAGCAGCACCACCGGGAGGAGCAGCCGGCGCAGCAGCGCGCCGCCCGCATCCTCCCGGGTCAGCACGGCCGTCACCCCCTGGTCGGGCAGCAGGGCCAGCAGCGCCACCGCCAGCCCCAGAAGCAACAGCGCCGTCTGCGGCGCGATGGCGGTGAGCCGCGGCACCGCATACAGGAAGTCGGCACCGAAGACGTACCCCTGCACTGCGATGCCGGCGAGCGCCACCGTCACGATCCCCATGGCATGCGCCGCCCGCCGCGCCGCGCGCCCGCGCCGGGCCAGCAGTAACCCGCCCCCAAGGAGCAGGAAGACGAGCGACGCCAGCGGTCCCATCCGGCCCGGGGCGGAGGTGGCCCGGGCGCCCGGCGGCTCGTCGAAGAGCAGCGTGTCGATGCCGAGGTTGACCCCGGTGAGGTGCTGGAAGAGCGTGAGCGCGCCGATCAGCGCCGCCCCGAGGGCCAGCACGCCGGACACCCGCTGCCCCCGCGCCGAGCCCCGGGCCTGCAGCACCACCGCCGCCCCCGTCAGCATCATGGCGATCGCGTTGTTGGCCTTCTGGGTGATGCCGGTGCCGGCCCAGTCGAGGAGCCACGGCACCCCCGCCGCCCAGCCCAGAAGCGTGAGCGCCCCCGCCAGCAATGCGACGCCGCCGAGCGCGGTGGCCAGCAGGCGGGGCAGGGCGGAGCGAGTGCGCATCGGGGCCTGGGGAGGGGGACGGGTACGGGCTAGGGTAAGGGGCGACGGAAGGGGCCACCAGACTGGCGGAAATCGGCCAGGGGCCCGGCTGTGCCCCGTCCCGCCTGACAGGCAGGACCGCCGTGGGGCGGGCGGGAGGTCCCCGGCACCGCGGCGCCGGCCCCCGCCCTGACGGCTGTCACTCGGGGCCTGTATTTTCGCGGCTAGCCATGCGCGACCTCCCGTCCGAGCTCTGGGTCTTCTTCCTCACCGCGATCCTCGTCGTGGCGAGCCTCGTCACGGCCGTCATCGGGGCCATCGTCATCTCGCAGCGCAAGCTCTCCAGCGCCAGCCGGGCCTTTGCCGCGCGCGAGGTGGCCGCCACGGAGGAGGAGCGGAGCCGGGTGGCCCGCGAGCTGCACGACGGCGTGAGCCAGGAGATCGCCGTGCTCAGCCAGCGCCTCGAGGCCGTGCGCGACAGCGTGGAGCGCGGCCTCCCCGCGCCCGACCTCCTCTCCACCGTGGACCTCGTGGGCGACGGGCTCCGGCGCATCGCCGCCAGCGTGCGCGGCATCGCACACCGGATGCACCCCTCGGCCATTGACCAGCTGGGATTGCGGGCGGCGCTCGAGGGGCTGGCCCGGGAAATGGAGGCGGGCACCGGCTTCCGGGTGAGCATCGACATCGCGCCGGCGGCGGACACGCTGCCCACCGAGGTGGCGCTCACGCTCTACCGGATTGCGCAGGAGGGGTTCCGCAACATCCAGAAGCACGCGCGCGCGGATACGGTGGTGTTCCGACTGGGCCTCGACGGCGGTCGCGGCGTGCTCCAGCTGCAGGACGACGGCGCCGGCTTTGCCAGCAACGGCGCCGGCCACGGCGGGCTCGGCCTGGTGAGCATCCGGGAGCGGGCGCGCCTGCTCGACGGCTTCGCCACCATCCAGTCGGAGCCGGGGGGCGGCACCCGGGTCGAGGTCACCTTCCCCATCCCCGCCCTCGCATGAGCGCCCAGGCCACCCTCCTCATCGTGGACGACCATCCGAGCGTGGCCAGTGGCCTCCGCACCATGGTGGAGCCGCCGCACCAGGTGCTCGAGGTGGCGCATCACGGGGACGACGTGCTGCCGCTGGTGGACCGGCTGCGGCCCGCGCTGGTGCTGATGGACCTGTCGCTCCCGGGGAAGAGCGGCGTGGTGCTCACCCGCGAGCTCAAGGCGCGCCCCGACTGCCCGCGGATCCTCGCGGTCACCATGCACGCCGAGCCTACCTTCGTGCGCGAGGTGCTCCGCGCCGGCGCCGACGGCTACCTCCTCAAGACCGCGCGCGCCGCCGAGATCCGGCACGCCATCGCGGAGGTGCTGGCGGGCCACCGCTACGTCACGCCCGAGGTGATCCTCCCGCCGGAGGAGCCGCGGCGGCCCACGCCGGTCCCCGACACGCTGAGCGCCGAGATGCGCGCGCTCCTGGCGCAGCTGAGCGACAAGCAGCTGGCGGTGCTGCAGATGATCGGCGAGGGGTGCTCCAGCGAGCAGGCGGCGGAGCGGATGGAGCTGTCGGAGCGGACGGTGGAGTACCACCGGGGGCGGATCCGGGAGGTCCTCGGGCTCACCACGCAGGCGGGACTCTATCGGGTGGCCACGCTCTACGTGGCGGCGCGGAGTGCCGGGGAGTCGCTGGGCGACGCGCCGCCGTAGGTGCTCCGCGGCGCCCGCCGGAAGGCCGCGTCCGCGTCCGCCGGCGAGCGCTCCGGAGCGCACCCCCCGTGATCAGGTCCCGCGCTCGATCAGGATGGAGCTGACGAGCTGCAGCACCGGCACCGCCACCAACACCTCGCCGTGGTCCCCGCCCCCCGCGAGCGCCAGGCCTGCGGCTGCGATCCCCGCCGAGGCCAGCAGCGACAGTCCGTAGTTTCCCCGCCGGCCGTTGGCCAGGTGCACCCCGAGCGGCAGCAGCGTCACCACCCCGCCGATGGCCCCGAAGATGGCCTCGGCGAAGCCGCAGGGATCGTCGCCGCAGAGGGTGTCGCCCCCGCCGAGGGCGCCGCCGACGAGGGCGCCGAGGCCCAGTCCCACCCCACCGCCGAGCAGGCCGCCCACGACCAGTCGCGGAGTGGAGTGTCCTCCATCCGCCGGCTCCACGCCGGCTGCTGGCGTGGCGGGGCCGGGGGCCGGCGCCCGCCAGGCCACGAACTCGGGGGTGCGCTGCTGCGCCGCCGCCGTGACAGGTGCGGCGAGGGCGAGCACGAGGAACATCTGTTTGAGCCGCATGGGGCCACTAACGTCCGCAACCAACACCAGGTTCCATGACCGGGGTGCCGCGGTGGCCCGGGGCGAGACCAGGATGCGCGATGCGGCAGGCTGGCGTGATCACCGTCCGTAGAGCGTGATCGCCGCCCGCCCCTCGCCGCCGCCGCGGAGGCTGCGGTAGGTGAACTCCACGAAGCTGATGTTGCGCCGGTCGCCCGGGAGGTCGATGGCGCGCGAGCGGCTCTCGGAATTGAAGACGAGCCGCGTGTCGGGCGAGAACACCTCGCCGTTGCGGAACCGCACGCGCACGTCGTACATCTCGAGGTCGCCGCCTTCCACCACGAACATGATGCGGCGGAACGGCCCGTCGCCCACGGCCTCGATGCGGTCGCGCTCGGCGCGGAAGTTCACGGCGCGGGTGCCGAGCCGGGTCCAGCCCGCCACGTCGGCCAGCGCCGCCGGCGGCGCCACCGAACCCGGGCGGTCGGCCCGCTCGGCGGCTTCCGCGCCCTTGCCGTAGAGCCGCACGGTGGCCTTGCCGCGGCGCGCGCGGCTCCGGTAGAAGAACTCCACGCGAGTGATCACCCGCCGGTTGCCGGGCAGGTCGATGGTGCGGCTCCGGCTGTTCTCGCGGAAGACCAGGCGGGTCTCGGGCGAGAAGACCTCGCCATTCCCGAAGACCACCTTGATGTCGTACATCTCGAGATTGCCGTCCTCCACCTCGAGCTTGATGGCCCGGAACACGCCCTCGCGGGCCGTGACGGGGATCACGTCGCGGTCCACCGCGAAGTTCACCTGCCGGCTGCCCAGCAGTTCCCAGTCATCGGCGTGCAGTGGCGAGGCGACGAGCAGGGTGATGGCCAGGGCCAGCAGGCCCCCGATCCGGACGCGCATCCTGTCCTCCTGTGGCGAGTTGGCGGGAGTCGGTCTCCCAAGTTGGCCCGGAGACGGTGGCGAGGCCAGCCTTGTTAAGTGCGGGGCCGATGGACCCCGCGTGCGGATCGGGAGGGTGGGCTGGCGGGACGGGTGGGGAACGGAGCCGAACCCGAACCGACCCCCACCAAGACACAGCGGGCTCACCCTGCGGTGAGCCCACCATTCACGAGCAGTCCCTCCGCGGCCCTCCGCGTCTCCGCGCCTCTGCGGTGAATCCGCACGCACCCATCCCAACCTACCGATACCCCGCCGCCTGCAGCTGGAACAGCTCGGCGTAGAGCCCGCCGAGCGCCACGAGCTCGTCGTGGGTGCCCTCCTCGCGCAGTTCACCGCCCTGCAGCACCAGGATCCGGTCCGCCATGCGCACCGTGCTGAAGCGATGGGAGATGAGCACCGCCATCCGTCCGCCCGTCAGCTCCGCGAAGCGCTGGAACACCTCGTACTCGGCGCGGGCGTCGAGCGCGGCCGTGGGCTCGTCGAGGATGAGGAGCTGGGCCTCGCGCAGGTAGGCGCGGGCCAGGGCCACCTTCTGCCACTCGCCGCCCGACAGGTCCACGCCGCCCTCGAACCGGCGGCCGAGCAGCTGCTGGTAGCGGGCCGGGAAGCGGGCCACCACGCTGTCGGCCAGGCTCCGCTCCGCCGCGCTCGCGATGGCCGGCTCATCCTCCCGCCGCGCGATGTGGCCCACCGCGATGTTCTCGGCGATGGTGAAGTCGTAGCGGAAGAAGTCCTGGAAGATCACGCCGACCGCGCGCCGGAGGCTTTCCACGTCGTACTCGCGCAGGTCGCGGCCGTCGAGGAGGATGCGGCCCTCGCTCGGGTCGTAGAGCCGGGCCAGCAGCTTGGCGAGCGTGGTCTTCCCCGCGCCGTTCTCGCCAACCAGCGCCATGCGCTCGCCGGGGCGAAGCCGGAAGCTCAGGTGCCGCACCGCCCAGCGTTCCTGTCCTGGGTAATGGAACCCGACGTCCTCGAAGACGAAGCCCTCCACCAGCGGGTTGGGCACCGGCATCGCCCCGGCCCGCGAGCGGATGCGCGGCTCCACCGCGAGGAACGAGAAGAGGTCCTCGAGGTACAGGCTCTGCTCCACCAGCTGCGACACGGTGAGCAGCGTCCGCTGGATCAGGTCGCGGCTCTGCCGGAACGAGGCGGCGAGGAAGGTCAGCACGCCGATGGTGAATGGCCCCGCCGGCGACTGGTGCTTCTGGAGCGTGAGCCAGAGGATGGCCGCGTAGGCGCCGTAGTAGCCGAGGGTCCCGAGCAGCGCCAGCAGCGACGACACCACGGCACGCCGGAGCGCCAGGTGCTTGTTGGCCTCGTAGTACTCCTGCGACAGGTCGGCGTACCGCCCACGAGGAGGGCGCGAGGCCGAACAGCTTCACTTCCTTGGCGGAGACGTCGCTGGCGCCGATGTAGCGGAGGTAGTCGAGCTGGCGACGTTCCTCCGTCCACGAGAAGAGCAGTGAGTACGACAGCGCCGCGAACCGCGACTCGCCAAGGAACGACGGCAGCACCGCGAGCGCCAGCAGCAGCAGCAGCCACGGCACGTACACCGTGATGGACGGCCAGCGAGACGAGCGTCACCAGGTCCTGCACCGCCGCCAGGAGCCCGGTGACGAGCTCGATGCGGCCCACCGTCTGCCGCCGGGCGCGCTCCCAGCTGGTCGTAGATCTCGCTGTTCTCGAGCTGCTCCAGGTCCAGGCTCGCCGCGTGCCTGGCGAGCTGGATGCTGGTGCGGTTGGCGGCCACGAGGTCGCCGAGCAGGCCTTCCACCAGCGCGGAGGCGCAGGCCAGCAGCTCGCCCACGCCCGCCAGCGCGCGAACTCGATGGCCACCAGCCACCAGAGTTCCTCGAGCGGGGTCACCCCCAAAACGCGGCGGGAGCGCCGCTCACCAGGCCCACCACCAGGTCGATGATCAGCTTCCCCACCCAGAGCACCCCCAGCGGCACCAGCGCACGACTCCAGGCGGAGGGCCACCATGGTCGCGCTGTAGCGCGGGTGGGTGTCCCAGACCAGGCGGAGGAGGCGCGGGAGGTGGCGGGTGGCGCGAAGTCGTTCCCCCCACGACAGGGGGCGCCTCGATGGGGCGGCGGCCGCTCCGGACGCGGGGAACGTGCGGGATCGTCATCCCCAAGAATACCACCCCACATCGAAAGCGCGGCCCTTGGGCCGCGCCGCTCCCCCCCACGCCGCGCCCACCACGGACACCAAGTCCGGACAGCCGTGAGCGCCAAGTCCGGCCCGCCACGAGGCCCGAGTCCGGGTACCGCAGGCACCGAGTCCGGGCCGCCACGGGCACCCAGTTCCGGCTGGCCACGGCGCGGCCCAAGGGCCGCGCTTTCGATGTGGAAGGATGATTATCTTGGCGCATGCCCACTGCACTCGTCACGGGCGCCACCGAGGGGATCGGTCGCGCCATCGCTTTCGCCCTCGGGCGGGCCGGCTACCAGGTCGGCGTCTGCGCCCGCACCCCGTCCAGGCTCCGCGCGCTGCTCGACGAGCTCCGCGCCGCCGGCATCACGGCCGCGGGCCACCCCGCGGACGTGGGCCACGCCGGCGACGTCGAGGCCATGGTGGCCGAGGTGACGCGCCAGCTCGGGCCCGTGGACGTGCTGGTGAACAACGCCGGCATCGCCCACCTCAAGCCCTTCGCGGAGCTGACGCTGGACGAGTGGGACCAGACCATGACCACGAACGTCCGGAGCCTCTTCCTGGTGACGCGCGCCGTCCTCCCCGGCATGCGCGAGCGGAAGCACGGCGCCATCGTCAACATCGCGAGCCTCGCCGGGCGGAACGGCTTTGCGGGCGGCACCGCGTACACGGCCTCCAAGCACGCGGTGCTCGGCTTCGCGCGCTCGCTCATGATGGAAGTGCGGAAGGAGAAGATTCGCGTCATCACCATCTGCCCGGGCTCGGTGGACACGCCGCTCATTCGCACCCAGGGCACGCTCAAGCCCAACCTCGAGAAGATCCTCCACCCCGACGACATCGCCGCCACCGTGCTCGACGCGCTCCGCCTCCCCGAGCGCGCGCTGGTGAGCGAACTCGACATCCGCCCGACGGATCCCTGAGCCGCCCCGCGTGGGGATGAACCGCCTCACCATCGACCGCTGCGTCTGCCGCAAGACGCCGTTCGTGAAGCTGCTCCCCCTCGCCCGCGACGCCGCCTGGGACCTGGCGGACGTGATGCGGGAGACCGGCTGCGGCGCCAACTGCGGCCTCTGCCGCCCCTACCTGCGGCGCATGCTAGCCACCGGTGAGACCGTCTTCCACGAGATCCTCAGCGAGCCGTGATCCCGCCCGGGGAGCGGGCGCCCTTGTCTCCGGCCACGACCCGGCCGATGCTATAGCTGATGAATAGGCCCACCCCCGCCCCTGGCCTCGTGCCCATGCTCGCGCTCGCGGGCAGCCTCGCCCTGGCGGCAGGGTGGGCGCTTGGCGCGTCCCGGCTGCTCGGCGCCATCCTGGCGCTCGGCGCGGCGGGACTCCTGTGGCGTGTGGCCCAGCTGGCGCAGGACGGGCTGGCCACCGCGGCGGCCGCGACGAGTGACGCCGAGGCGCGGGTGGCCTTCCGCGACCGCGAGCTCAACTGGCTCCGCCAGGCCTCCACCACCCTGGTGGCGGATGAGGCGCTCGAGCCGGTGCTCAAGGTCATCGTCGATGCCACCGCCGACTTGCTCGGCGCCGAGGGCGCCACGGTGGGCTTCGTCGTGGAGGAGGGGCGCTTCGTGCGCCTGGCCGGCGGCAGCGGGCCGCTGGCGGCCTCCACCGACACGCTGCTCCCCGTGGATCACTCGCTGCTGGGCTGGGTGGTGATGAACGAGGACGGCCTGATGGTGGACGACATGGCGAAGGACCCGCGGAGCTACAACATCCCCGGGCTCGAGGCCAAGTCGGTGGCGGCGGTACCGCTGCGGAGCGCGGGACTCGTGATCGGCGTGCTCGCGGCCTTCAATCGCAAGGACCATCGCCCATTCTCGCCCGCGGACCTGGCGCTGCTGGCCACGCTCGGTGACCAGGTGATCGTGGGCCTCGACCGCGCCCACGTCATCGAGGAAAGCCGCCGCAAGGAAGAAGTGCTCGCCACCAAGAACCGCGAGCTGCAGCGCGCCACCGAGCTCAAGAGCCAGTTCCTGGCCAACATGTCGCACGAGCTCCGGACGCCGCTCAACGCCATCAACGGCTTCTCCGACCTCTTGCTCACCGAGGAGCTGGGCGCGCTCAACGAGCAGCAGAAGGAGTTCCTCGACTCCATCCTGCGGAACGGCCAGCACCTGCTGGGCCTCATCAACAGCGTGCTGGACCTCTCCAAGATCGAGGCCGGCCGCATGACCCTGTCGCTGGCGCCAAGTGACCTGCGGCAGATCATCCTCGGCGCCATCACCGACACGGCCTCGCTCCGCACCGCCAAGCAGCAGGAAGTCCGCCTCGAGGTGGGCGAGGAACCGCTCAACATCCTGGCCGACGGGACCCGGCTCCGGCAGGTGCTTTACAACCTGCTCTCCAACGCGTCGAAGTTCACGCCGGAGGGCGGCCTGGTGACCGTGGCCGCCCTGGCCACGCGCGCGCCGCTCCCCTTCCCCTCCGACCGTGCCGGCGAGCAGCCGCGGCTCGTCTCCCGGGACGCCATCTGGGTCTCGGTGCGCGACACCGGCATCGGGATCCGCCCCGAGGACCAGCCCAAGCTCTTCAAGGAGTTCAGCCAGGTGGACAGCTCGGCCAGCCGGCAGGCGCAGGGAACGGGACTCGGCCTGGCGCTCTCGAAGCGCCTGGTGGAGATGCACGGCGGCACCATCGGGTGCGAGTCGGTGCACGGTGCGGGCTCGAGCTTCTGGTTCATCCTGCCCACCGAGGGCCCGTTCCGGCGGCCGGCGGCGAGCGTCGAGACGGCGCGCCCCGCGGCCGAGATCCTCGAGACATGAAGCTGGCGGGCGCGCCGGTGCTGGCGCTGGCCGCGCTGGTGCTCGCGGCGCCGCTCCGGGCGCAGGATTCGAGCGCCGTCTCCCCCATCACCCTGCAGGCAGGCCCGAGCCTCGGCGTGGAGCTGGGCTTCAGCCGCGCCTCCTTCCGCGGCGGCGGTGCTTCGGGCACCCGCGCCAGCAACGGGGCGGTGGCCGGCGCGTGGTTCCGGCTGCCGCTCGCGCGCTGGCTCTCGGTGCAGCCGGGGCTCCGGCTGGTGAGCCGGGGCGGGGCCGGCACCATCCCGAGCCTGGCCGGGCCGGTGGACTTCGAGGTGGACCTGGTCTACCTCGACATGCCACTCCTGCTGCGGGCGCGCCTGCCGGGCATCTCGCGCACCAACCTCGTCCTCCTCCTGGGGCCCGCCCCCGGGGCGCGCATCGGCTGCAACGTGGACTTCAGCCAGGCGGGAAGCCCCCTCGCCCGTGCCACCTGCGACCAGGCCACCACCGGCGCCTCTTTCCGCAGCTGGGACGTGGCCCTCACCGCCGGCGTCGGCATCGCGCTGCCGGTGGAGCGCTCCGAGATTTCGCTGGAGGCGCGCTACGCCCAGGGCACGCGCGACGTCATCGAGAACGCCGACACGCGGAACCGGGCGTTCACGTTCACGCTGTCGGTGCCGTTCTAGGCTTGGCGCGTCGTAGCCACCGCAGAGGCGGAAGACGCGGAGGGCCGCAGAGGACTGCGCCTAACGTGGCGGCGTAGGCCTGCCGGAAGATGGGGAGCGTGGCCAGGCTGGACGAGTAGGCTCCTCTGCCAACCCCGAACCAACACCCCCCCAAAAACCGAGCGGGGCCCGTCCTGAGACGAGCCCCGCTGCTCACGCGCAATTCCTCTGCGGCCCTCCGCGTCTTTGCACCGCTGCGGTGAAAACGCCCCGCCCCCCAGCCTCAGTTGCTGACGCGATCCGCCTGCCAGCCGCCGGAGAAGCTGTAGTCCACCCCGTTGCGCGTGTAGGCGCAGGTGGCGGTGCCGGTGATGCGGTCGTTGCGCCCGGCCACGAAACTGCCCGAGAAGCTGCAGATGTCACGCTGGAAGCTCACGGTCCGGCCGCTGAGCGTGGCGTTGGTGATCTGGAAGGTGGTGGTGTCCGCCAGCGGGCCCGTGTAGTGCGTGCCGGCTCCGGAGCAGAGGCCGTCCTGCTGGCCCGTCCCGGTGTACCCGCCGCCCGCGGCCTGCGCGAAGGCGTAGCTGCCGAAGTGAGCGTGGTCATCGCCATGGACGCTGTCCACGAGGTGCGCGCTCTGGGTCCAGGTGCCCTCGAGGGTGAGCGGCTGGCTCTGGGTGTCGGTGCCGGAGCCACAGGCGGCGGCAAGGACCAGCATCGACGGTAGGAGCAGGCGACGGTGCATTCGGGAACATCCACGGTTTGAGGGCTTATACCTAAGGTGGGTGCCTCCTTTCTTATCGTCAAGATGAGTAATAGCTTCTGCTTCCCATGAAGATGCTGCGCTGCCGTGGCCTGATCCTGTCCCTGCTCCTCGCCTTCGTGGCGGGGAATCTCGGGCTGCCGCTGGCCGATGCCATCATCTTCCACGGCCAGCCAGGCGCCAGCCCGGCTGCCGAACGGCTCCTGTCTCGCGGTCCCCAGGGCTCGGGCCACCAACAAATCTGTTCGCTGGAGCAGACGCCGCCCGCCACCTTCGCGACGCTGTCGTTTGCCATCGGGATCGAACGGCTCCCCGCCGACGATCCTGCCGTCCGCCGCCCCGAGCCCACGACGGTCCGCTGCGGCGAGCCCATCCTCGCGCTCCACTCCCGCGCCCCACCCAGCGCCTGACCTCTCCCCGGTCACTCACAATCGCGTGTTGAACCGTGTCCGCCGGCCCGCGCCGGCGGACACCCACCGCTGGGTCAGCCATGAATCGTCGTTGCCTCCCGCTGTCGTGGGTGGGCCTGCTCGCCATGCTGGTGGCGCGCCCGGCGCACGCGCAGCAGCCCACCGACAGCCTGCAGGTCCTGGTGCGCGCGCTCGATGCCCGCCTCGACAGCCTGGAGCGCGGCCACTGTCCCGCCGGTCCGGCCGTCGCGGTGCCCGCCGGACGTGATTCCGTCTCGCAGGCCGTTGCCGCGCTGGGTCGCCGCCTGGAGCGCATGGTGGCCATGCGATGCCCCGCCGGTGCGGCCCCCGCTCCGGCCGCCGCGGTATCCGCGGAGCCGGCCACCGACGAACTTGCCGCCCTTCGCGCGGCCGTCGATGCCGCCGCGGGCACCACGCCTGCGGCCGCCGCGGATACGGCCCGTGCAGAGCCCGTCTTCATCAGCAAGCAGCGCAACGCGTCGGCCATGAACCCCGAGATCAGCGCCACGGGCGACATCCGCTTCGAGGCCCGCGATCGCTCCCCGCAGCGGGACAACGCCCAGGCCCGCGAGTTCGAGGTGGCCCTCCAGTCCACGCTGGATCCCTACTCCTCGGCCAAGATCTTCATCGCGCTGGAGGATGGCGACGTCGGCGTCGAGGAGGGGTACGTGACGTACACCGGCCTCCCCGGCAAGCTCCGCGTGGATGCGGGCCGCATGCGCCAGGCGGTGGGCGACCTCAACCGCTGGCACCTCCACGCGCTGCCGGAGACCGAGTACCCGCTGGTCTACCAGCGCTACCTCGGCGAGGACGGCCTGGCCGGCGCGGGACTTTCCCTCTACACCGCGCTGCCGCTCTCCCTGGCCCACGGCACCCACGAACTCTGGCTGCAGGGCACGAGTGCCGAGAGCGGGCCCCTCTACGCCGGCAGCCGCCAGCCCACCCTGCTGGCGCGCCTGCAGAACTTCTGGCAGCTCTCGCCCAGCACGTACGCGCAGCTCGGCGTGACGGCCATGGGTGGCAACAGTGCCGACAGCGCATTGCAGAGCCGGGTGGTGGGCGCCGACTTCCGTTTCACCTGGCGCCCGCCCTCCGCCGCCACGCGCCGCGAGCTCACGCTGCGGGCCGAGGGCTACCGCTTCCACGCCGACCTGGCCGGCACCCGCACCGCGCGGTACGGCGGCTTTGCCGACGTCAATTTCCGCGCCTCGCGCCGCTGGATCCTCGGCGTGCGGGGCGACTGGCTCGAGGCGCCGCGCGGCGCGTACGCCACCGAATGGCAGCTGACCCCGACGCTCACCTGGTGGCAGAGTGAGTTCGTCTACCTGCGGCTCGAAGGCCAGGAGGCGGGCGGCTCGGCGACCAGCACCGATGCCCGGGTCCGCTTCCAGGTGGTCTTTGCGATGGGTCCCCACAAACACGAGACCTACTGACATGTTGCTCCTTGCCCTGGCCCTCGCGGCCACGCCCCTGTCGACGCCGTCCGCGGCGCCGCTCAAGATCGTCACCAGCCTCACCACCTACGCCGCGATCGCCCGCGAAGTGGTGGGCGACCGCGGCACCGTCACCGCCATCGCCCGCGGCGATGAGGACCCGCACTTCGTGCAGCCCAAGCCGAGCTTCGTGGCGCTGCTGCGTGACGCGGACCTCTTCGTCACCACCGGTCTCGACCTCGAACTCTGGGTGCCACCGCTGCTCGACCGCGCCTCCAACCGCAAGGTGGCGGAGGGCGGGCCCGGCTACGTGACCGCCTACACCGGCATCACGCTGCTCGAGGTCCCCACCAGCCTGGACCGCGCCCAGGGCGACATCCACGCCGACGGCAACCCCCACATCCACACCGACCCGGTCAACGCCATCATCATTGCGCGGAACATCCTGGCCGGGCTCAAGCGCGTGGACCCGGCGGGCGCCGCGGCCTACACCACGCGCGAGGCCGACTTCGAGCAGCGCGTGCTGGCGGCCACCATGGGCAGTGACCTCGTGCAGGTGCTTACCCCAGCCACCGCGTACCGTCTCCTGGCCGGCAACCAGCTGCTCGACTTCCTCGGGAAGACCAAGTACCAGGGGGCTCCGCTCCTCGCCAAGCTCGGCGGCTGGCTCAAGACGGCTGAGGCGTTCCGCGGGAAGGACATCGCCTGCTACCACCGGGAGTGGGCCTACTTCAGCAATCGTTTCGGCGTCACCTGCGCGCAGTTCATCGAGGCCAAGCCGGGCATCCCGCCGACGCCCGGCCACGTGATGGACGTGATCAGCTACATGCGCGACCATCACATCCCGGTGCTCTTTGCCTCGAACTACTTTGACCGCAACCAGATCCGCCAGGTGGCGGAAAAGACCGGCGCCATCGCGGTGGTGGTGGCCGAGAACACCGACGGCGCGCCCGACACCGCCAGCTACTTCCAGCTGATGGACAGCTGGGTCAACGGCCTCGCCCAGGCGATGCGCAGCGGGGGACACTGAGCATGGACAGCCTCCTGCACAGCCTGTGGCTCGCGCCGCTCGTGGCGTGCATGGTCATCGTGGCCATCCACTCCTATCTCGGCCTCCACGTCATCGGGCGGGAGGTGATCTTCGTGGATCTCTCACTCGCGCAGATGGCGGCGCTCGGCTCCACCATCGCGATCTTCGCGGGGGCGGAGCCGGACAGCACGCGGGCATTCGCGTACTCGCTCGCCTTCACCACCATCGGCGCGGCGCTGTTTGCGCTGAGCCGGAGCCGGATCCGGGGGCGGGTGCCGCAGGAGGCCATCATCGGCATCACCTACGTGGTGGCATCCGCGGCATCGCTGCTCGTGGCGGATCGCTCACCCAAGGGGGGCGAGGCCATCAAGGACATCCTGGTGGGGAGCCTGCTCTGGGTCGGGTGGGAGCCGATCGTCCGGATGGCGGCGGTGTACGTCGGCGTGGGGATCTTCCACTGGGTGCTCCGGCGCCGCTTCCAGACCATCAGCCTCGCGGAGCACGATGCCGAGGCACAGGGCTGGAACCTCAAGTGGTGGGATTTCCTGTTCTACCTGAGCTTCGGCGTGGTGATCGCGTTCTCGGTGCAGATCGTGGGCGTGCTCCTGGTGTTCTCCTTCCTGGTGGTGCCGGCGGCAATCGCATTCCAGTTCGCCGAGCGCTGGGGGCCGCTCACCGTGCTCGCGTGGCTGGCGGGGACGCTGGCGTCGGCGGTGGGCCTGGCCCTGTCGTTCCGCTACGACCTGCCGACGGGCCCGACGATCGTATGCGTGTTCGGGTTGCTGCTGCTCCTCACGTTCGGGGCCAAGCGGCTCCGGGGCGCCGCGGCGTGAGATGACCCCGGCCCTCCATGGCTGAGCGATGATGCGCCGCTCCCGGGCCGCGGTGCTGTTCCTGCTCCTCACCTTCGTGGGGAGCGGCTTCGGCCTGCCCCTGGCCGACGCCCTCATCTATCACAGCCAGCCAGGCAGCCAGCGCACGGCCGAGCGCCACCTCACCGATGGGGCCGACGCCCGCACCCATGTGCACGTCTGCCACCTCGGTGACGGGGCGGCGCCGGAGCGCGCGCTGGCCAGTGCAGCCGTGCGCGCCGAGTTTGCCCCGATCTCCACGCTGGTGCTGGTCTCGGTGCTGGACGCGCGCTTCGTCGCGGCCAGCGACCTTGCCC
Organism: Gemmatimonadales bacterium; assembly: GCA_044221825.1. Taxonomy (GTDB): domain Bacteria; phylum Gemmatimonadota; class Gemmatimonadetes; order Gemmatimonadales; family GWC2-71-9; genus JADJOM01. The sequence continues at coordinate 9,815 of JBGAOL010000011.1, read as the reverse complement.
TCCCGCTCTCCCGCGGCCCGCCGGCCGCCTGAGTCCCCTCGACAATCCGTAGCGTCGTGTGCCGATCCGGGAGCTGCCCGGGTCGGCGGACTCATGTTCTGGGAGATCCTCTCATGCTGTCGTCGTTCCTGCTGGCCGCCGCGCTGCTCCTGCCCGGCGGTGCCGTGACCGGGCGTGTGACCGCCGCAGGCGGAGCCCCGGTGGTCGAGGCCCGAGTGTCCCTCGTGGAGCTGGGCCGCCAGGCCCGCACCGATGTCGAGGGCCGGTTCCAGTTCCCCGGCATCCCGTCCGGCAGCTACACGCTGTCGGTCTCCGCCATCGGCTTCAAGCCGGTGCTGCGTCGCGTGGTGGTGGCCGACGCGGACCAGGTCATCAACCTCACCCTCACCGAATCGCTGGTGGAACTGCCGCCGATCCAGGTGACGTCCACCCCCAACGCCACCGACCCGCTCAGCTCCCCGCAGCCCACCGCCGTGGTGAACGGCGAGGACCTGCACGCGGCGCAGGCCCGAGCCTGGGCGAGACCCTGAACCAGGTGGCGGGCGTCCATTCACTCAGCACCGGGGCCGGCATCGGCAAGCCGGTGATCCGCGGCCTCTCCTCCAACCGCGTGCTGATCCTTGACGAGGGCCAGCGCATGGAGACCCAGCAGTGGGGCGACGAGCACGGCCCCAACATCGAGACCGCCATGGCGGACCGGATCGAGGTGATCCGCGGCCCCGCCAGCGTCCTCTACGGCTCCGACGCGCTGGGCGGCGTGGTGAACATCATCCCGCGCCCCCTCCCCTCCGCCGAGCCAGGCACCACCCAGGTGGGCGGCGAGCTGACCGCCACCTACCGCAGCAACACCCGTGAGCCCGACGGCGCCTTCCTCCTCGAGGCGGCGCACGGCAACCTCGGCGTCCGCGCCACCCTGAGCGGCCGCGCCGGCGACGATGTCCGCACCCCGGACTACCGCCTCTGGAACAGTGGCAACCGCGCCCTCGGCGGGACGCTCGCCGTGGGGACCCGCGGGGGCTGGGGCGGGGTCACCGCCACGGTGTCACGCCGGGACGAAAAGGTGGAGCTGACGGATGAGGACCCGGCCGCCACGCCCTTCCAGCGGATCGGCACCACCCGCCTGCGCGTGGACGGCGACCTGCCGCTCGGCGCCTCGCGGCTCGAGCTCAAGCTTGGCGCCGAGCGGAACCGGCGGCGCGAGTTCGAGGCGTCGGGTGAGAGCGAGGCGGCCCTGGAGCTGCTCTCGCGGAACTACACCGCCGACGCGCTGCTTCACCACACCGTCTTCGGCCAGCTCCGCGGCATCGTGGGGGTGAGCGGGCTCCGCACCGAGTTCGACAAGGCGGGCGAGGAGACCCTGATCCCGAACACCGACGTCACCGGCCTCGGCGTCTACGCCTTCGAGCAGGTGACCCTGGGCCGGCTCGACCTCTCGATGGGCGCGCGCTACGACTACCGCTACCTCGCCGTACGCGACACCACCCTGCCGGTGGACCAGGACCGCACCTGGAACTCGCTCACCGGCAACCTCGGCCTCCTCTACCGCGTGGCGGAGCCGGTGGCCGTGGTCTTCAACGTGGGGCGCGGCTTCCGGGCCCCGTCGAGCTTCGACCTCTTCTCCAACGGCGTCCACGAGGGCACCGTCGCCTTCGAGCGGGGGAACGCCGGCCTCGCCACGGAGAAGTCGCTCAACACCGACCTGGCGCTCCGCCTCCAGACCGCCCGCGCCGCGGTGGAACTCGGCGGCTTCGTGAACTGGGTGGAGGACTTCATCTACACCGTCCCCACCGGCCAGACCGACCCCGGCTCCGGCTTCCAGGTCTACGACGTGACCCAGGGCAACGCGCGCCTGAGCGGCGTGGAGCTGGCGGGGCAGGTGCACCCCACCCGCTGGCTGCACCTGCAGGGCACCGCCGACTACGTGCGCGGCACCAACACCAGCACCGGCAACCCGCTCCCGGCCATGCCGCCGTTCCGCGTCACCTGGAACGTGCGGCTCGAGACGGCGGGCCGCGGGCTCCTCTCGGAGCCGTACTTCCTCTTCAGCGGCGAGAGCCACGCCCGCCAGGACCGGCTCGACCCGGCGGAGGCCAGCTTCTTCGCCGACGCCTTCGGCGGGAAGGGCTACCGCTCGGCGGCGTACTCGCTGGTGAACCTCGGGGGCGGCTTCTCGCTCGGGCCCTCGCCCAAGGCGCTCCACGTGGACCTCGTCGTGCGAAACCTGTTCAACACCGCCTACGCGGATTTCCTGAGCCGGCTCAAGACCAACGCCGAGAACCCCGGCATCGGGCGCAACGTGGTGCTGCGGCTCAGCAGCACGTTCTAGGGCAGGATGGGGCGCGGAGTTGGTCACCGCGCCGCGAATCGCGCGCGCCGCCGTGAGCGGTGTCCCGCGCCATGCGTCACCGTGAGATCACCACGGGAGGGGCCGAGCCCCGGGAGGGACGCATGGCACGACAGGGCACCAGTCGCGGCGGCGCACGCCGCAGCAGTGGAGGCAAGTCGAAACGGACCGGCGGCCGGAAGTCCGCCGCGGCCAAGCGCAGCACCGCAGCCCGCAAACGCAGCACGAGCCGCGCGACCGGCGGCACCCGCTACAGTGCCGGCGCGGGGAAGAGCGTGGCGAGCGCCATGCGGCGGCGGAAGAAGGGCACGTTGCGCCGCGGCAAGGCTGGCCATGGCGGGAAGGTGACCGACCGGGACCAGGCCATCGCCATCGGCCTCTCCGAGGCGCGGAAGAAGGGAGCACGCGTGCCGCCCGAGCGGTCGGGGAGCCGCAGCCGGGCCGCGACCGCCGGGAAGGGTGGCAGGCGGACCAGCAAGGCCGGGCGCAAGTCCGGCAGCGGCCGGGCGCGCAGCCGCCGAGCCTGAGAAGCGACTGGGGCCTCCGTCAGCTCCCGCTGCGGAACGCGAAGCGCAGCGTCCGCGGGGCACCCGGGTTGATGAACCCGCCGGCGCGGAGTTCGGGATACTTGGTGTCGAGGGCATTGAGCAGGTCCAGGTCCACCGTGCCGCCTAGCGAGGGCAGGTGGAGCGACACCCCGGCGTCGAGCAGGGCAAACGCCTGGGTCTCCGTGTCCGGCTCACCGATGGGCACCACCGGTCCCGAGAAGCGCCCCTGCAGCCGCAGGCCGAGCCGGCGGGTCAGGTGGGCATCGCCGCCGACGCGGCCGAAGTACTTCGCCACGCCCGGCACGCGCGCGCCCGGGGTGAGGGGCTCGTCGTGCTCCGCACGCGGGCAGGGGCACAGGGCCTCCGCTCGAACCGGGACCAGCGGCGCCGCGTCGCTGCTCGAGCCGGTGATCCTGGCGTCGTTGTACGTCACCTCGCCCATGAGGTGCACGTCCGGCGCCGGCTCGGCGGCCACGTCGAGCGACAGGCCACGGCGGCGGCTCTTCCCCGCATCGCTCACCACCAGGGTCACCGGGTTCTGGATGCGCTCGTTCCGCACCTCCACCTGGAAGGCGGTGAGGCGCCCCTGCAGTTTCCGACTGGCATAGCCGAGGCCGAGGTCGCCCGACCACTCGCTGACCAGCGGCCGGTCCGGGTTGGCGATGGCGCCCACCGCGCTCCGGAAGCCGCGGCTGGCGCTCACCGACAGCGCCAGGCGGTCGGAGAAGCGCTGCCGCAGCCGCACCTTGGGGCTCACGATGCCGGTGGTGTGGGTGGCGAAGCTCGCCTGGCCGGCCAGCCGGTCGCGGGCCGCGAAGCGGAGCAGGTCGCCGCGCACCGCCAGCTCCACCTGGAACGGCCGCGCCGGGCTGGTCCAGCCCAGCCAGACTGCGCCCTCGCGGTAGCGGCCGTCGGTGGCCTGCGTGGTGTCGGTGCGGGTGCGCTGGTCGGTGGCGTAGAGGTCGTAGCGGCCGCGGTCGGTGCGGGCACTGGCCCCGAGACTCCACTCGCCCGAGGGGCGCGTGGTGCGGACCATGGCGGTGAGGCCGAGCGCGGTGCGCCGGTCCCGCTCCTCCTGCTGCTCCACCAGGCCGTCTTCCGGCACGTTCAGGAACACCGTGGAGCGGCCGAGCTGGCCCCACGCAAAGGCGTCGAGCAGCCAGCGCTCACCGAGCGGGCGCTTGAGGCCCACGCGCGCCACGGCGCGGCGGGCGTCGCCGCCATCGGTGGGGTCCTGGGCGCGTGTCAGGCGGCCGGCGTTGTAGTCGGCCACGCTCACGAAGCCGGGGGAGTCCCAGGTGGAGCCGTAGAGCGCCAGCGTGCCCTCGAGACGCGTGAGTCCCGCGAGGGTCCAGCCGCGCAGGAAGGCGTTCCCGAGCCAGCCATCGCTGTTGCGCCGCCAGCCGTCGTCCCTGCGGGCCTCGAGGGCCACGAGGCCGCCGCGGGTGTCGCCCCGGGCGCCGGTGCGGAGCCAGGCGCCGGCGTCGCCATTGCTCGAGCCGCTGGTGCCGAAGCGCGTGTCACCGGCATCAGCCGCCGTCTCCACGGCCACCACGCCGCCGAAGGCGAAGTTGCCGTAGCGCGGGCTGGTGGGCCCCGGGATCACCTCGATGCTCTTCACGGACGGCACCGAGAGGAGGCTCCAGTCGGCGTACCCTTCCACGTGGCCGTGGATGGGGAGGTTCACCGGCACGCCGTCGATGGTGAGCAGCACGTCGGACGAGTGGTCCGAGGTGAAGCCGCGGATCACCACGTCGGAGGCCCAGCCCGGGCCCTGGCCCTGCTCGTGCACCTCGAGGCCGGCGGTGCGGCGGATCAGGTCGTAGCTGCTGCTGGCCGGCGCACGCTGCACCGCCTCTGCCGGCACGGTGACGCCGGGCTGGTCGGTGGCGCGCGCCTTGGCGCGGGGCACCGTCACCTCGAGCGTCGGCAGCTCCACGGCGGTGCTGTCACGCCGCGCGTCCTGGGCATGGAGCCCGGCGAGCGGGAGCGCCAGCAGCAGCGCCCCCGCCCGCCCGTGCCGGGTCACGGCGCGGCGACCACGTCGACCGCGAAGGGCCCGAAGCTCAGCTCATCGGCCGCGGCATCATGGCCCCAGTTGATGGTGACGGTCCCGGACCCCGTGGCGGCCTGCGCCGTGACGTCCCACTGGAACGGCTCGCCGGTCACCGCGGCCACGGTGGCCAGCGTGTTCGGCGTGAAGACGATGGCGGAGAAGTGATCGGCATCGAGGCCCACCAGCTCGGCGCCGTCGTGGTCGTAGAACTTGATCTCGACGCGGACGGTCTGGCCGGCGTCGAGCTGGTAGGGCGCCGTGAGCTCGGTGGCGCCCACGAAGAGCTTGGCGTCGTGCGGGGTGTGGCTGTGGCCGGTGGCCTCGTCGCTGCTGCACGCGCCGAGGACGAGCGCCGCGCCGAGGGCGGCGGCGAAGAACGTGGGACGGAACATCGGAAGACTCCCGCGCAAGGAAGAGAGGGGATGACCGGCGGCCCGCCGTGCCCGCCATGGCGGACACCGGGATACCGGGAAGACTCGGGTTTGGCCGCGCGAGGGGAGCGCGGTCAGCCGAGCGGCGCGGGAGGACCGAGGGGGAAGGGGAGGCGGTGATCGGGAGGCGCGGGCAGCGTTCCGGCCTGGCGCACCGGCACGGGCGCGCCGTGAGTGGGCGCCATGACGACGACGGCAACGATCCCCTCACTCGGCAGCGAGGGAGGAGCGCTGCAGCAGGCGTGGCCCACGCAGTCGCACTCGGCGGGGAGGCCGGGCGTGGGGACTTCCGGCGCACCGTGCGCGCCGTGGTGCGCGTGCTCCAATGCTCCGGTCACCCCGGCCGTACGCGACTGGCAGCCGTGCCCCTGCGTCTCCAGCGCGGCACTGCCGCCGAGCGCGAGCACGAGGAACAGGCCGATCAGGCGCCGGCACGGGGCCGGGAGGAAACGCACGGTCATGGGGACGCCCAGAATCTGCATTCGGGTTCGTGGCTCCGGCAAGACGCTGTCAGGCGCGGGTGCCACGTTGCACGCGCGGAACGCGGCTGGCGGGCCGCCTACGCCGGGGACTATTCTCCGGGTCATGCGCGCACCGCCGCCCACCTCCATCCCCCGCCTCCTGCTGCTGCTCACCCTGGGCGCCGCGTCCGCGTGCACCCGTCGGCCGGCACTCACGGCCGAATCGGCGGCCGGGCCTGCGGACGCCTTCGCCGAGTCGGCCGACCCGGCGCTCGCCGTGGATCCGGGCACCGGCGACCTCCTCGCCAGCTTCGTGGCGCGCGGCCCCGGCCGGCCGTGGCAAGTCTACGTCACGCGTTCCACCGACGGCGGCGCCACCTGGACGATCCTGCGCCAGGTCTCGATGGCGGACAGCGGGCTCAAGCCGCAGGGCGAAGCTTCCCCGCGTCTCGTCGCGGGACCCGGCGGCCGGCTCGCGGTGGTCTGGGTGGAGGAGTATCGCGTCGCCGGACGGCGCTGGGCCGCGAGCCGCCTCCGCGCCAGCCGCTCCGCGGACGGTGGCCGGACCTGGTCCCGCGCGGTGACGCTCAACGACGACACCACCGCCGCCGACCCCGCCGGCGCCCATCTCTTCCACGGCGCCGCCTGGCAGGGCGACAGCGGGCTCGTGGTGGCCTGGCTGGATGAGCGCCGTCCCGCCGCGTTTGCCGCGGAGCAGGCACGCACCGCGGCCGATCCCGGGTCCGCCGAGGAGGCCGACGCCACCATCTTCTCCGTCACCTCCACCGACTTCGGCGCCAGCTGGGGCCCCAACCGGGCGCGCTGGCCCGCCGCGTGCCCCTGCTGCCGCGTGACGCTGGCGCGTGAACCTGACGGGCAGGTCGCCGGCGCGTGGCGACAGCACTTCCCCGGGGACGTGCGCGACGTCGTGACCGCGCGCCTCCCCGGCGGGGACGGGGCCGCCCCCGCGCCCGCGCGGGTGCACGAGGACGGCTGGGTGTACCCCGGCTGCCCCTACACCGGCCCGGCGCTGGCCGTGGGGGCGGATGGCGTGCGCCACGTGGCGTGGTACACGGGACGGCCGGGCCGGGCGGGCGTCTTCCTGGCGCGTGCCGGGGCACCGCCCGTCGCGCTGGTGACCGACAGCCTCCTGCCGAGTGCCCACGCCGCGCTCCTCCCGCTCGCGGGCGGCGCGACCCTTGCGGCGTGGGACATCGACGCGGACGGTGCCCGGTGCATTTCGGCCGCGCTCGTCGCGGCAGGGGCCGCCACCGTGCAGAGCGTCGCCGTCCCGGGCAGCGAGGGCGCGGTACAACCCCAGCTTGCCGGGATCGCCACTGGCGGCGCATACCTTGCGTGGACGCGCGTGACGGAGGGGACGCGCCGTGTCGGCGGCGCCCGGATCCGCGTTCCACGCTGAGGACCGCCCCGATTATCTTACCGCCTCACTCAGGAGGATGTCCGGGAATGCGCGCTCGTCATTTTGCCCTGCTTGCCCTGGCCGGTGCCCTGGTCACTGGTGCGGGGTTCATGCACACCCACCTCGAGAAGGCCGAGCCGGCGGTGGACGGGACCGTGGCCGCCGCGCCCACGCAGATCCGGCTCTGGTTCAACGAGCGGCCCGAGGTGGCGCTTTCGGGTGCCACGCTGCTCAAGGCCGACAACTCGCCCGTCGCCGTGGTCAAGCTGGCCGCCACGGACGACACCCTCTCGGTGGGTGGCGCGATTCCGGTGACGCTCGCGCCCGGCAAGTACGTCGTGGCGTGGAAGACCGGCTCGCGGGACGGGCACGTGGTCCGGGGCCGCTACACCTTCACCTTCGATCCCGCCGCACAGCCGACGAAGCCCTGATGATGCGCGCGCGCCGTCGCGTCGCCTCGGGGCTCGTCCTGGGCGCCGTCCTCCTCTGGGGCGGCGCCCCTTCGCTTGGCGCGCAGGCAGCCACCTGCGACGCGGTCGAGGCCGCGACCTGCATCGACACCGCCCTCGCCGTCCCGATGCGCGACGGCGTGGTGCTGCGCGCCGATGTCTGGCGGCCGGCCAGCGGCGGGCCGTTCCCTGTGCTCCTCTTCCGCACTCCCTACGGCCGGTCGGACGGGGCCGAGGCGTCCGGGGTCACGCGCGCGGCGGTGGCGCGCGGCTACGCCGTGGTGCACCAGGACGTCCGCGGCCGCTACGGCTCCGAGGGCGAGTTCGACGCCTACCGGAACGAGGGCAAGGACGGCTACGACACCATCGAGTGGGCCGCGCGGCAGCCCTGGAGCACCGGTGCGGTCGGCACCGTTGGCCTCTCCTATCCCGCGGCGGTGCAGTGGCTCGCGGCCCGCGAGCGGCCCCCGGCGCTCCGCGCCATGGTGCCGGCCATGACCTACGCCGTGCCGGAGCAGTTCTGGTACGCCGGCGGCGTGTGGGACGGCTCGTGGCTCGACTGGACCTGGTTCAACATTGCCCCCGACCTGCGGCGGCGCCTCGGCGTGCCGGGACCCGCCACCGATTCCGCCGCAGCCGAGGCGGCGAGCCGGGGCCTCACGTCGGCCCGGCGCTGGCGGCCCCTGCTCACGCTGCCCGACTTCCAGGGCATCGCCCCCTGGTACTACGAGTGGATGCGCCATCCGCCGCGCGACCCGTGGTGGGCCTGGGCCGCGCTGCCGGCCGACTTCCGCGACGTCCAGGCCGCCGTGCTCAACGTCTCCGGCTGGTTCGACGAGCCGTACGGGCCGGCGGGCGCGGTCACCAACTTCGTGAAGCTGACGGAAAGTCGCGGCGGCCCCGCCGGCACGCGGCTCATCCTCGGCCCGTGGCAGCACGGCGTGGACGCCATCCAGGGCGGCATTGCCGGCAAGCGGGACTTCGGCCCGGCCGCCGCGCGGGACTATGCGGCGCTGGTGCTCGACTGGATGGACGCGCACCTGAAGCAGCTGCCGGCCGCCGCAACCTCGCCGGTCGAGGTGTTCGTGATGGGCGCCAACCGCTGGCGCGCGTTCCCGCGCTGGCCGGTGCCGGGGCTCCGGCCGGACACCCTCCGGCTGGCCGGTCGCGCCGATGCCCGCAGCATCGGCGCCCTCCGGCGTGAAGCTGGCGGACCACCGAGCGCCATCGCGAGCGACCCGGCGCACCCGCTCACCGATCCCTTCCGCGGGGCCTACGGCGCCCACGATTACGCCGCCCTGGCCCCGCGCCCGGGGCTCGTGGCCTTCGAGACGGCGCCCTTCACGTACCCGGTGGAGATCATCGGCGAGGTGACGGCCGAGTTCGCGGTGCAGGCCTCGGTGCCGGACTTCGACCTCTGGCTCCAGCTCTACGACGTGGCGCCGGACGGCACTGCCTGGAACCTGGCCAGCCCCGGCACGGGCCTGGTGCGCGCGAGCTACCGGAACGGCGGCCCGGCCCGCGAACTGGTGCCGGAGGGCGAGCTGGTGCGCCTGCGGATTTCGCAGCTCTACACGGCCAACCGCTTCGCGCCGGGGCACCGGCTGCGGATCGTCCTCTCCACCGCCTTCTTCCCGCTCTTCTCCGTGAACCCGCAGACCGGCGCGCTGGAGACCGAGAGCGCCGAGACCCGCGCGGGCGTGATCCGCATCCGGCACGATGCCGAGGCGGGGTCGTGGGTGGTGCTGCCCGTGGTGCCGGACGAGGGCCCGTAGTGGGGACTGGGGAGGGTGTGATTCACCGCAGAGACACAGAGGACGCGGAGGGCCGCAGAGGGACTGCAACTGCGAAACCACAGAGGCACAGAGAGCACAGCGGTCACGGAGAGATCGAGCCCGGATCGGCGCGTTGCCGACCCGGGCTCTGCTGATGTTGGGTGGGGCCCCGCGAGAGGTGGGGAGCGTTGCCGACCCAAAGTCACACCCCCAAAACCACCACGGGCTCCCCCTGCGGTGAGCCCGCCATCCCCGGGCAGTTCTCTGTGCCCTCCGTGCCCTCTGTGCCTCTGTGGTTACCCTCGGCCAGCTCAGAAGCCACCGGATCTCT
>JBGAOL010000010.1:0-26349 GCA_044221825.1 Gemmatimonadales bacterium | reverse complement strand
GTTCAGGAGTGAGGCTGGCGGGTGCCGCCCGGCCGCCGCGGGAGAAGTTGGTGCGCCAGCCGTCGGCGCGCCGTTCGATGGCGCCGAGCACCTTGCCGCCCACCACGAAGGCGCGCAGGTCCCGGCCGGTGTGGGGGATGAAGCGCTGCAGGTAGAAGACGCCGCGGATCTCCTCGATGGCGCGGAAGACGCGCCAGGCGATGTCGGGATCGCTCACCCGCGTCATGCCGAGCCCCATGGAGCCGAAGAGCGGCTTGACCACCACGTCGCCGAGCGCCTCGAAGGCGGCCATGGCGTCGTCCACCCCCTCACAGGCGATGGTGTCGGGCGTGGGAAGGCCGGCGCGCGCCAGGATGGCGGAGGTCCACGCCTTGTCCACGGTGCGCTCGATGGCGCGGGCGCTGTTCATCACACGCACCCCCTCCTCCTCGAGGCGGTGCAGGGTGTCCACCCGGTAGATGATCTGCTCCATGGAGCCGCCGGGGATGATGCGCGCCAGCACGGCGCGCGCCTCGGCGAGGAGGCGGCCGGCATTCCGGACGCCGGCGCCGGTCCCCATCCGCGCGATGTTGCCCTCCCACGGCAGCAGCACCGGCTCCGCCCCCGCCGCGCGCGTGGCGCGGAGGAGCTCATCGACGTGCCAGCCGGGACGGGAGGCGAGGATGACGACGTGCATGGCAGGAAACCTACGATCAACCCTCCGCATCGAAAGCGCGGCCCCTGGGCCGCGCCTCGCTCCGCACCCCAGGCGCGGCCCGGAGGCCGCGCCCGCGATGCGGACGAACGATGCTCAGGGCTTCGTGGTGAGGTGCCCCACCAGGCCCACGAGCCCGCCCGTGGCAAAGTTGGCGAGGTCGTCGCCCACGGCCTTGAACTCCGGCGTGGCGGTGCCGGCCTTGAGCGCGGTGGCGTTCGGGAAGTAGAGCTTGGCCTGGCGGTAGAACGCCGCCGGGGTGCCGTCCAGGTTCTTCGCGTACTTGGTGAGCTCCGCCCGGCTGAAGGCGATCTTCGCCGCGCCGTTGGCCACGATCGGCAGGTGCGTCGCGGTGTAGTAGCTCTCGAAGGCCGCCGGGTCCGTGGGCGCGTTGTAGAGCACCGTCACGAAGGCCGTGGTGTCGCCGGCGGCGAGCGGCGAGTCCTCATTGGTCTGCTCGCCGATCATCGCGATGAGCCCGCCGGTGGCGAAGTTGCCCAGGTCGTCGCCCACCGCCTTGAAGCCCGGGGTGGCGATGCCCTTCTCGAGGTCGGCCATGCTGTTGAACCACAGCACCGCCTGCCGGTAGTAGGTCGGCGCCTTGCCGTCGAGCGTGCCGTCGAACTTGGTCAGCTCGGCCGCGGTGAAGCCGATCTCCGCCTGCTTGGCGCCCACCAGCGGCACATGGGTTTCCCAGTAGTACTTCTCGAACGCCTTGGCGTCCTTCGGCGTGTTGTAGATGACGGTGACGAACGCCTTGGCCGGCGGCGGCGCCGGGGGCGCGGCGGCGGTGGTGTCCTGCGCGGGCTGCTGCTCAGGCTTGGAGCAGGCCGCGGCCAGCGCGACGAGCGACAACAGGGCGAGACGACGCATGCACACTCCGCAGGGTGAAGGGACCGACGGGAACGACGCGCCTCACTCCGGGTGGAGCGAGCGCTTGAGCACCTCGGTGTTGACGCGGCCCGCATGGTACGTCTTCCCCGACGTCACGCTGGTGAGCCACACCTCGGCCGGGCTGAAGAGCAGCGGGTCGATCTTGTAGAAATCCTTGTCGTAGCGCTCGAAGATCTCGTAGAACGGCGTGCCGTAGTCCTTCGAGGCGCTGGCCGGCAGCTTGGCGGCGAGGTCGGCGAGCTCGGTGTCGCCCGCCCGCACCGTGTAGTGCGCCTGGCCCGCGTACAGGATGCAGTCGTTGGTCCGGCCGATGCCGCGGAGGTCGTTCTTGGCCACCGTGGCGATCGGCGCCGTCCCGATCCCGCTCACCACCTGGCGCACGTCGAAGCCGAGCACCTCCATCTTGTGGAGGCCGGTCTCGAGGATGCGGGCCGAGATCTGGGTGCCGCCCGCCAGGCTGGCCGTGGGCGCAATCACGAAGGTGAGCTGGGCCGGCGAGAGCCCCGCCTTCTTCGCCACCCACGCCGCCACTGCGTCGGTGGGCAGCTCGCGCCCTTCCAGCACCAGCACGCCGCTCGTGGCCTGCTCGGCGTAGTGCAGCTTCTCGAACAGCTCCTTCTCCACCCGCGCGTGCGCGCGGAGCGGCCCCGAGCCCATGGCGAAGTACTTGTCCACGCTGATGGCCCAGCCGGCGTACTGCGACGCCATGCAGCTGACGGCCGGGTGGTCGGTGCGCACCTGCACCCCCGGCCAGTTCTCGCCGCCGAGCGCCAGGCTGGCGTACTCCACGTCGCCGAGGCCGCCCATGCAGATCTCGCTGAGGAGCAGGCCGGCATTGAGGCCGCCGTCCACCTGCACGCCCGCGTCGATGACCCGCGCGCCGCCGGGCAGGCGGTGCTCCGCGATGCGGAGGCCCGTGAGGTCCTCGGTCATCACGTCCGCGAGGTCGCGGGCCCGCTCGTTCATGTTGAGGCTGGTCATGCGTCGGTCCGGGATTGGGAGGGGGCGGGCGACAATCTACCACGCGGGCGCCCGTTGGGCGACCGTGCGGGACGATGAGCGCCCGGGGGACGCCCGGGCGCGCGGGAGGAAGGACGGGCTAGGCCCGGATGAGGATCTCGCCCTTGCCCTCGGCCGCGAGGTCGCCCATGAGGCGGCGGACCCGGAGGCCGCGCTCTGGCAGGTCGCCGAAGGGGGACGGGAGGCCGCGCCACGCGCGTGCCAGCAGCGTCAGGAAGCTGAGCGGGAAGGTGCCACAGTCGTTGAACGTGGCGGGGAGGCCGGCCGGGAGCGCGGGCAGGAGGATGGTCCCGCGCCGCATGCCGGTGCCGGCGCCGGGGCCCACCGTGCCGCCCACGGCGATGGTGCCCGCCACCATGCGCGAGGCCAGCAGCGGGCCCGTGTTGCCCTTGATGAGGAGCGTGCCGCGGCGCATCCGGTCGCCGGCGCGCGCGCCGGCGTTCCCTTCCACGAGCACCAGTCCGCCGCGGATGCCGCGGTGCTCGCCCGGGAGCGGGGCGCCGAGGAAGTCGCCGGCGTTGCCGCGCACGCGGAGCTCGCCACCGGTCATGCCGCTCCCCGCAAAGGTGCCCACCGAGCCCGACACGCGGATGGTCCCCGTGGCCATGCCGCGCCCCAGGTAATCGCCGGCATCGCCGTCCACCTCGATGGTGCCGCCGTTCAGCGCGGTGCCGATGCCGTCGAGCTTCGCGGTTGCCCCGGCGAGCACCAGGGTGTCACCGGGGGTGCCCTCGATGGTGAAGAGAGTATCCACCCGGACCCCCTGCCCGGCCGAGGCGAGCAGCAGCGCGCCGATCTCCGCCGCCGATTTGCCGCCGAGCGCCGCCGGCGTGAGTGGCGCGCAGTCCACCCGCTGGGCGGGCGCCGCGCGAAGCGTGAGGCGGAGCGCGCTCATGAGGCCAGAATCTCGCGGAGGCGGAAGTGGTACTTCCCGAGCTTGCCGCCGTAGTTGCCGGCGCTGATGCGCCGGACACCGCCGGCGGCGCCCAGCCGGATCACGGCGTCGAGGCCGGCGCGCGTTGCGGCGCTCACGTCCTCGGCGGTGAGGCCGTCGATGACGATCTCCATCACCGAGCCCACCTCGGCCGAGAGCTGCGAGCGGGTGATGCCGCGGATGGTGGGGCAGAAGGCGTCGTTGGTGCTGGCGGAGAGCGCCTTGTACCTGGACCCCACCTTGGAGCCCGAGCGCACCACGCCGCCGGGGAAGGGCATGATCACGTTCGGCACCCGCTTCATGGCGGTGATCGCCGCCTCACAGGCGGTGAGCGCCTGCGGCTGCGACTCGGCGAGGACCAGGAAGTTGCCGCCGCCCACCGCCGGCACGATCCCGGTGGTCTCCTCCACCAGGAACTCGCCGTCCATGACGGGCACGCGCCAGTAGCGCTTCCCGCCGATGAACTTGGACTGCTGGAAGCCGTCGCCGAAGAAGCGGAGGTTCTTCCCGAGCGCCACCGGCTCGCCGCCGTCGATCCCCGCGAACGCCGCGCTCGTGGGGGAGGTCAGCACGCACTGCCCGATGCGCCGCTCGATCTGCTTGCCGAGCTCCTTCCCCGACATCGCAAAGAGGAGGATGGCCACGCCGGGCCGGCCATCCGGTGTCTCCTCCGGCGCCAGCTCGCGCTCCACCCCCGCCTCACACCCGCAGGCGATCACCGACGTCGCGAACCCCGTGGCGGCATTGGCGGCGTTGTAGGCCCACTGCAGGTTCTGCGCGGTGATGATCACCCGCGTGGCCTTCATGGGGAACGCCTCGGCGAACTCGTCGTCGATCAGGACGCCGTTGGCGATCATCGCGCCCTCCGCGTCGGGTGGACCACCACCTCGGCGTCGTGCCCGAGCCCGCTCAGCTCGTCCCGGCTGATCCACATGTGCTTCGCCCGGAGCGTCAGGTACTTCTCGAAGTACTCGGCCAGGCGCCGCTCGATGGCCGGGTCGTAATCCGGCTCCACCGTGTGGTAGCGGCCCTGGACCACCTTCACGATGCGGCCGTCCCGCACGATCTCCTCGCCGTCCTTGAAGACGTACTCCGGCGTGGTGAACATCGCCTCGCGGTCGGCCGCGTCCCGGTAGACGGTGATGTCGGCGCGCGCGCCCGGCGCCAGGTGGCCCATGTCGCCGATGCCGAGCAGCTTGGCCGGGCCCGCCCGCGTGAGGACGGCGATCTCGTACAGCGTGTACTCCCGCTCCAGGCTGCCGAGCGTGGAGAGTGCCCGGGCGTCGGGGTTGATGGTCCCGAGGCACTCGTTCCGGAAGGTCCGGTCCATGAGGAGCCGGATCAGGTGCGGATAGGTGGTGAAGGGCGCGCCGTTCGGGTGGTCGGTGGTGAGGAAGATCTTCCACGGGTCGCGGACCAGCAGGAAGAGCTCGAGCCCGATGGCCCACTGCAGCGCGTTGACGAAGTTCTTGTCCTTGTAGCGGAAGGGGAGCACGCCGCAGCCCGCGTCGCACTCGATGTCCATGGTCACGGACTTCTTCGGGCTCGCCACGGCGGCGTTCCGGTGCTGCGACATGTTGTCGCCGCTCGCCGTCACCGTCTGGCCGAAGAGGATCTGGCCCACGTCGCAGCTGGCGTTCGGCGTGGCGTTGATCTTCTCCGCGATCTGCGCCGCCGCGGAGGAGAACTTCCGGTCGCCCTCGGTGCCGTAGCTGTGGAACTGGATGTGGGTCAGGTGGATCGGGTGGCCCTCGCTCGCGTCCACCGTGCCGAGCGTGGTGGGGAAGTTCCCCGGCACGCCGAGCAGGTTGCTGTGGACGTGGAGCGGGAAGGGGACGCCGAGCTCGTGCACCGCGCGCGCCAGGGTGCGCAGCACGTCGCGCGGGCTCACGCCGTAGTAGGGGTGCTTGTCCTCGAGGTCCATCCGGCGGACGTTGAACTTGAACGCCGAGATGCCCGCCGGGTTCACCACCTTGATGCCGATGCAGCGCGCGGCGTGCAGGGTCCACGCCACGTAGTCGTTGATCACCCCTTGCTCGGCGCCCGCCGCCATGAGGCGGAGCAGGAAGTCGTCGCTCCCGAGCATGGCGTAGCCACCCTTGTCCACCATGGGCACGTCGCCCATCTCGAGGTGGGCCTGGCGGGCGTTCATGGGGAGGAGTGCCGGCTCGAAGGCCGCGGTGTAGCCCATCTCCGCGTAGCGGTAGCCGGTGGCAAAGGTGCCGGGCGCCGCATGGCCGCAGGAGGCGCGGAGCAACTCGCTCCGCCGCACCGCGTCGCCCCGGTGGTCCTCGGGCAGCATGGCGCGCGCGATGTTCAGCTTGCCGCCGCCGATGTGGGTGTGCATGTCGATGGCGCCCGCCATCACCACGCGGCCCCGGAGGTCGATCTCCCGGTCGATGGTGGTCCCGGGCGCCGGGGCGGCCACGATGCGGCCGTCCCGCACGTAGACGTCCCGCACCTGCCCGTCCACGCCGTGCGCCGGATCATACACCCTGCCACCGGTGAGCTTGAGGAGCATCAGCGGGCCTCCCCGAGCCGCGCCTCGATGGCAGACAGCGCGTCCGCCACACTCGGCAGGTCCGACGACCGGAGACCCGCCAGCGGCAGGGCGACCACGCGATCGGTGCGGAAGAACTGCCCGGCATGATCCACGCCCGGCGTGCCCACGGGAATGAAGACGGCGGGCGGCTCGGCGAAGGTCATCGCCGCGTGTCCCAGCACGATGGTGGGAACCGCCGCCTTGGGCGGCACCCGCGTGGCGTTGAAGCTCGAGATCCAGAGCAGCAGGTCAACGGCCCCCTCCGCGAGCAGCCGCGGGGCGGCGTAGCGGTGCAGGTCCTGCTCCGGCACGCCGCGGGCAAAGCTCACCCGCGTGCCGTAACCCGTCTGCCAGAGGTGCACCGCGTCGGAGGTGACGTCGCCCTCGGCGCCACCGAGCGGGAGGCCGGCGAAGCGGGTCTCGCGGTTGAGTTCGCGCAGCAGGTCGGCCAGGGCCTGCACCATGAGGTCCGCGTGCGGCACGTCCAGGTCGGCCGTGGCCCAGGGCATCACGCCGTACTTCGCGGCGCGGAGCTTTCCCGCCAGCTCCTGCCAGGTGGCCAGCGGCTGGCCCGCGATGTCGGCGGCCGTGACGGGCTTCCCCGCCACCAGCGCGCGCAGCGCGCCGAGCGCCTCGCCGAGGCGGGCGGTGTCGCAGGGGATCACGCGGACCTGCCCCGGCAGCTTCACGCCGGCGGCGGGACCCTTGCCGAGGAAGACGATCTCCACCGGCGTCCGCGCCCCGAACAGCGTCTCGCCCGCCCCGAGGGTGCGCTCGAAGAAGCGCGGGAAGCGGCTCAGGATGTCGCCGCCCACGGCCACCAGCAGGTCGCAGCGGTTCCGGATCTCGGAGAGGGTGGTGGTGATCCAGCCGCCGTCCTGCAGCACCAGGAGGTTCCGCACCACGGCGGCGGAATTCATGTGGTCCAGGATGGCGCCGGTGCGGTCCGCCAGCCGGCCCACCGCGCGCGACCCGCCCACGTCGGTGCCGAGCCCGCCGAAGAGCGGCCGCTTCGCAGCGCGCAGCAGGCGCGCGGCCTCGGCGTACGCCTCGACGAGTGGCACCTCGCGGCCGCCCACCTTCGCCGCGCCCCGGCCCGGGGCGCCCGCAAAGGCGGGCACGGCGATCGGACACCCATTCTCGCGCACGGCGAGCCGGTCGCCGGTGGTGTCCACCACCAGGTCGTCGCAGGCCAGCCCGCAGAAGGGGCAGGTCACGTCGCGGATGACGGAAGCGGTCACGGGCGGTCGGGAGGAGGCAGGCATGGGGGCAGCAACATTATAGCTGCGGATGTCCACCACGGAAGCGGTCGCGGTCGATTATCGCAACAGGCATGGGGGCAGCAACATTATAGCTGCAAATCTCCCCTCGTGCATATTTATCGCAAGTTCACATGACCCTGCGTCCCCTCTTCCCGCCTGCCGCGCCCGCCGCAGCCCCATCGCTCATCGTGGCGGTGACGGGCCGTGCCCTCGCCGCCTCCGCGGCGCGCGGCGGGTACGCCTCCGTGGTGCTCGACTTCTTCGCGGACCGCGACACCCGCGCCCACGCGCAGGCCACGCGGGTGGTGGCTCTCCCGCATGCCCTGCGCATGGACGCGCGCGCCCTCCGTGCCGCGATTCGGGAACTCACCCCGGCGGGCGGGTGGATGGGCGTGGTACCCGGGGCGGGGTTCGAGGCCCGGCCCGCGCTGCTCGACCTGCTCGCCGGTTGCGCACCCCCTGTACGGAAACCCGGCCGACGTCGTGGCGCGGGTCAAGGACCCGGTCCGGCTTCACCAGCCTGCTCGATGGACTCGGCCTGCCCCATCCCGAGGTGAGACTCGCCCCGGCGGCGGATCCGCGCGGGTGGCTCGAGAAGCGCACCGGCGGGGCCGGCGGGGTGCACATCCGGCCCGCGACGCGCCGGCTGCCCAGGGGTGCGTACCTCCAGCGCTGGTGCGAGGGCCGCGCGCTGTCCGCCACCTTCCTGGCCGACGGACGCGCGCCCTCATCCTCGGCTTCAACGAGCAGTGGACCGAGGGCACGCCTGAACGCCCCTATCTCTACGGGGGGGCGGTGAGTGGCCTGCAACTTCCCGCCGCCCTCGAAGCCGAGCTGGCCGGGGCGCTGGACGCCCTCGTGCGCGCGACGGGCGTGGTTGGCCTCGGCAGCCTCGATTTCCTGCAGGAGGGAAACGCCTGGTGGATCCTCGAGCTCAACCCGCGTCCCACCGCCACCATGGAGCTCCACGATCCCGGCTTTCCCCGCGGCCTGTTCGACGCGCACCTGCGCGCCTGCGCCGGTGAACTGCCCGCGATCTCACCCGCACCCTCGCCGGCCCGCGCGCACGCCATCGTCTCGGCGCCGGCCCCCTGGCGCGTGGGCGAGGGATTCGGGTTCCCCGCCTGGTGCCACGATCTCCCCATGAGCGGGACCGCCCTTGCGCCGGGCATGCCGGTCTGCACCGTGACCGCCGAGGCGCCGAGCCCCGAGGAGGCCGCGGCGCTGGCGCGCGCGCGCCGGGCCGGGCTCCTCGCGGCGATTCAGGCCGACCTCGGCTCGGCGGTGGGCGCGTGAGGCTCTTCGTCTACGAGCACGTGACCGGCGGCGGGATGCTGGCCGAATCCCCGCCGGCCGCGCTGGTGCGGGAGGCGGACCTGATGCTCCGCACGCTCGTGGACGAGCTCCGCGCCGTTCCCGGCGTCGTCGTCCTCGCCTCGCGTGACCCGCGCCTGCCCCCGCTCGACGGCGTCGAGGCCCTGCGGCCGTCGCCGGGGGAGGCGCCGCTGGCGCTGTACGCCCGGGGCCTCGCGAAGACTGTGAAGCTGCCTGGCCCACCGCCCCGGAGACCGGTGGGGTGCTGGAGCAGCTCGCACGCCGCCGCACGCTCGCCGCCGGGCGTGCGGCTCATCGGCTGCCGCCCCGAGGCGGTCGCCGTGGCGGCGAGCAAGCGCCGCACCGCCCAGGTGCCTGCGGCGCGTGGCATCGCCGTCATCCCCACCTTCACCGCCGGCGACACCCTGCCGGAGACCCCGGGCGCCCTCTGGGTGGTGAAGCCGGACGACGGCGCCGGGGCGGACGGCCTGCAGCTCGTGCCCGGCTGGCGCCTGGCTGCCGCGCCCATCGCCGATCCGGGCCGCCTGGTGGCGCAGCCCTGGCTGGACGGGGAGGCCGCGAGCCTGTCGGTGCAGTGCCGGGACGGCCGGGCCACGCCCTCCCGCGGTGAACCGCCAGCGGGTGAAGGTGTCCCCGAAGGGCGTGACCCTCGTCGGCCTCGAGGTGAACGCCCTCCCCGATCCCGGCGGCCGCCTCGCCGCGCTCGCGGACCAGGTCTGCCGCGCCATCCCCGGCCTCGACGGCTACGTCGGCATCGACCTCCTCCTCGGCGAGGACGAGCCGGTGGTGGTGGAGGTGAACCCGCGGCTCACCACGTCGTACGTGGCGCTGGGCCGCGCCCTCGGGATCAACGTGGCCCGGCGCCTCCTGGATGCAGCTGACGAGGCGCCCGCGGCCACCGCGGGTCCCGTGTCCCTGGTCCTCGAGGGTGCGGATGACTGACGGCGTGATCGGCTGGGACCTGGGCGGCGCCCACCTCAAGGCCGCGCGGCTCGCCCCGGATGGCGGCGTGGCCGGCGTGGTGCAGCTCGCCTGCCCCCTCTGGCAGGGACTCGCCCACCTCGAGGCCGCGATGCGGGAGGCGGTCGACCAGTTAGGCGCCGCACCGGTGCACGCCCTCACCATGACCGGGGAGATGGTGGACCTCTTCGCAACGCGGGAGGAGGGCGTGGCGCGCATCCTCGACACCGCGGAGGCCCAGCTCGGGGGCGCGCAGCTCCGCGTGTACGCGGGGGCGGCCGGGCTCGTGCCCGTCGCGGAGGCCCGGCGCCGGGCGCTGCAGGTGGCCTCCGCCAACTGGATGGCGACGGCGGCCCTCGTTGCCCGGCGCCTGCCCTGGGCCTTCCTGGTTGACATCGGCAGCACCACCGCCGACCTCATCCCCATCGGCGACGGCCGCGTGCGCGCGCTCGGCGCCACCGACTTCGACCGCCTGGTCCACGGCGAGCTCGTCTACACCGGCATCGCCCGCACGCCGGTGATGGCCATGGCGCCTGCCGTGACCTTCGAGGGCCTCCGCGTCCCGCTGGTGGCCGAGTACTTCGCCACCAGCGCCGACGTGTATCGCCTCACCGGCGAGCTGCCCGAGGGGGCCGACCTCCACCCCGCCGCCGACCAGGGCGAGAAGACCGTCGCCGCGAGCGCGCGCCGCCTGGCCCGCATGATCGGGCGCGACGCCGCGTCCGCGCCGCCGGAGCGCTGGCGCGAACTGGCCCATGCGCTGCGCGACGCGCAGCTGGCGATGTTGCTGGAGGCGTTCGACCGGCAATGGTCGCGCGGCGCGGTGGGCCCCGAGGCGCCGCTCGTGGCGGCGGGGGCAGGTCGGTTCCTGGTGGAGGAGATGGCCCGGCGGCGGGACCGGCAGGTGCGCGCGTTCGCCGGGCTCTTCCGGCCCGGGGCGGCGCCCGCGGCGCGCATCAACGATTGCGCGCCCGCCGTGGCGGTCGCCGCGCTCGGCGCGGCGCCCTGATCAGAGCCCGAGCCGGGCGCGAGCCGTGGCGGGGGAGATGACGGTGAGGTGATCGAGGGCTGTGCCCCGCGCCTCACGTACCCTGAGCCGGTCCACCACCGCCCGGTACCGGCCGCCCAGCAGCCCATCCGCGAGGACGGCCGCGCCCTGCGCACCCGTCTTGGCCTCGGTGCCGAAGCCCACCAGCGTCCGCACCGGCGCAATGAGCCCGAGCTTCCGCTCCAGCATCAGGTGCACGTCGGGATCGGCCGCGTGGCGCCCCGAGAGCACAAACGCCTCCGCCGACGGCGCCGAGGCCAGCAGGGCCAGCGCCGACTTCACCGCGCCCTCGACATACGCCTCGAGGCCGGGCGCGCCCGGCAGGCTCTCGCGGCCGCCCTCGAACAACATGGCCTTGGTGACGCCGCCGGCCAGGAATGCCACCTCCCCGTCCCACGCTCCGGCCGCGCGCCAGCCGGGTGGCCCGCTCGAGCCGCCCACGCCGTCCACGATGGTGCCCGCTTCCACCGCGACCGCCGCGGTGAACGCCCCGCCCAGCTCGAGCAGCACGAAGCTCGGCGCGTCGCCCTCCGCCCGCCCCACGCTGAGCTCCGCCACGGCGAGCACCGCCGCCGCCACCTTGTCGGCGGTGCCGAGGTCCACGCGATTGAGCTTCCGGTAGGCCGGCACCGTGGGCAGGTGGATGACGCCCGGCGTGAACACCACGGGCAGCCCGCTGCCCGCGAGCACCCGCGCCAGCCGCCGGAGCCCGCCGATGCCGCCCGCCTCACCCGGCGCGGCCAGGAAGGCGAGGGCCAGGTCCTCGTCGGTGAGGTCCCGGGCGTGCCGGAGCGGGAGGCCATAGCCCGAAGGGCCGGCGATGAGGTCGGGCGCCCCGTGCCGCGTCAGCTCGGCCAGGAAGGCGTCCGGAGTGGCGAGCGCGTCCACGGTGGGGAAGGAGAGGTCCAGGAAGGGCGCGCCGTCCGCGAGGCCGCAGACGTCGATGGAGACGGTGCCCGGGTCGATCCCGATCGCGATCATCGTGCCGTCCAGATAGAGAAAGCGCGGCCCGGGGGCCGCGCCAGGAAACCATCCGGGGGACGCCGCCTGCGCCGCGCCCCCGGTCCACCGCTACTTCTTGTGCATCTCGCGCGCGATGTCGGCAATCGACTCGGCGTCGAGCACCAGGTCGTTCCGCTCGAACAGCCGCGCGATGCAGCGCTTGTGCAGCTTGGTCTTGAAGTTCCCCACCCCGAACGCGCCATAGGCGATCACGCCGTCGCGCTCGGTGCCGGCGTCGTCCACGGCGATCCCCTCGAGGCCGAGCGGCGGGACGGCGTTCAGGTCCACCGCCACCTTGAGGGTCTTGACCGCGTTCCACGCGGCCTTGGAGACCATCTGCACGCCGGCGGGACCGGAGTTGAGCAGGATCTCGGCGCCATCGAGCACCTGGGCCTGGTGCTCCGGGCTGGCCAGGGTGGTGGACTCCACCTGCGCGTTGAAGCGCGCGTTGATGAACTGCCGCGCCTTCTCCCCCTGCTCGGGCTTGCGCGAGGTGATGGTCACCTTGGCGCCGCCCATGGCGAGGAGGCCCGCCGCGCGCTGGCCCACCGGGCCGGTGCCCGCCAGCACCACGGCCTTCTTCCCGGCCACGTTCCCGACGGCCTGCTCGATCTTGACCACCGCGGCCACGGCCGTCGTGTTGGAGCCGTTGGAGTCGAGCATCACCGACACGGTGAGCGGCGCGAACATCGCGTCCACCGCCATGGCGAGGAGCTGCTCGCCCTGCGACATGTTGTTGCCGCCGATCCAGATCGCGGTGTGCTTCAGGTCCTTGGCGCCGCGGGTGAACATGCACCCGTGCACCAGGTCGCGGACGTCCTCGGGGGTGACGCCACCGTAGCTCATGATCTCGTCCGCGCCGCCATCATAGGCGACGACCTGGTCGAAGACGCTGGGGTGGCGGGAGCTGTCGAGCTGGAGCAGGAGGTTGCGCATGACGGGCCGTGCGGGGGGTGCAGGGGATCGAGGGGGCAAGACAAAGGGGCGGGGGGTCTCCCCGCCCCTCAGTCGTGCCACGGGGGCTACCGCTTACGCGTTGTCCACGCCCGAGAACGGGTGACGGGCGGTCTTGGCGCCGTTCAGCACCGAGTCCACCGTCGGCAGGCCCTTGAGCGCCCGCTCGATCGACTGCTTGGTGGCCTCGTAGTTGAACTGGTAGATCTTCTTGTCGTCGGCGGCCTGCCAGTGGATGAACACGCCGACGAGGACGCACCAGTCGTTCGCCTTGTCCTTCGGGATGACACCCGAGGCCACGCTGTCCACGACCGCACGGGCCACCGCCGCCTGCGCCGGGCCGAACATCTGCACGGCCTGCTTGGCGCCCTTGATGGTGACCTTGTTGAACATGATGGTGTCGGGCTTCGCGGGCAGGTTCGGGGTCACCACCGCGAGCAGCGTGGTGAAGCCGTCCTTGTTGTTCGCGAGCGCGTTGCAGAAGGCGGAGCCGGCATGGCCGCTCTTGCTGCCGATGATCAGGTCGATATGGGCAATCTCGTTGCCCTCACCGACCAGCGACTCGCCGAGGAAGAAATCCGCTGCCATGCTAGCCTCCAATTGCGGGGAAGATGTAAAGAAGGTGAGCAGTGTCCGCCACGGGATCATTGGCGAATCCGGGGCGACCGGGGAGTGACGTCTCTCTGGGGGTGGTCGCGTGATACTGCCCGCCGGACACGGCCGCCCGCGAAGGGACCCCGCACGCCGAATTCCGGGGTGAGGGAGCGCCAAATGTGCCCGCCGCTCACAGGGCTGTCAAGGGAAGGTGACGCATCTTTATGCGAGCACCACGCTCCCCCAAGGGGCCGCCCTTCCCGCGGTCACTCGTGACCGTCCGGAGGGCTCCGGAGCACCGCTCGCGCTCGCCGCGCTCGAAAAATCGCATCGTCAAAAAAGTTAAGTCCAAGCAAAACAACGACTTGAGTTTTGGCACGGAGATCGCTTGACCTCGTCTCACCCTCTTCTGCGAGGTTTCGCATGTCGCTCCGTCCGTCCGTTGCCCTGCTGGTCCTGACCCTGCTGGTGCCTATCACGCTTCCCGCCCAGCGCGTCACCGCTGATATCGCCGTCGGCAGCGGCCCCGTTGCGGGCCGCATCATCATCGGCGACCCCGCCTACTCCCATGGGGGCATCGAGCGCCGCTCCGCGCCGCGGTATCGCCCCGCCACGCGTGAGGTGATCGTCATCCGGGCGCATCGCGGCCAGGGCTGGTATCGTCGCCACGGCTGGCGCCCGCTGCGGGTCTGGTATGACGCGCCGCGCCGGATCTACTACCATGATCGCCCCGTGCATGCCTCGCGCGGGCTCCGGCTGGTGGTGGTGTACGAGCGGGATGGCCGCTACGTGTGGGATGACAGGGATGGCGACTGGCGGGATGACGACCGGCGCGACCGGTACGACGACGACTGGTCCCGCGATGGCCTGCGGGAGCGGCGTGACCGCGACGACCACCGGGACGACCGCCGCCACTGAGCGATCGCCCGGCCCACAAGGAACGGTCCGGTCCTTCCTACGGCTGCAGTACCCCGGGCCGTTCCCGAGGTCAGGGCTCCCCGCCCTGGCCGGCACCCCCGCGACGAGCGGGGGTGTTCATTTGTGGGTGCTAGCGGAGCCGGATCACCACGTCGCTCACGCTGCCGCCCTCGGCGGTGGTGAGCATGGTGAAGCTGACGGGGTCGCTGCTCGCGGCCAGGATGGCCAGGCAGCCGGGGGTGACGGTCACGTCCCACGGCCCGGCCCGCAGGCCCAGCGCGTAAAAGCTGCCGTCGGAGAAGGTGACCACCTCGCGGCGCTCCCCCGTCTCGCGGTGCGTCAGCACCAGCGCGATGCCGGCGGTGGGACGGGAGAGGCGGGTGGAGTCCGCCCAGGTGACCCGGCCCTCCACCACGCCGGCCGGCACCACCGGGATGTCGAGCCGGCGGTACCGATTGGGCGACGGCTCCACGAGGGCGGTCCCGATGACCGGCACCCAGAGCGGCGAGGGGATGGTGGCGGAATCGACCGTCACCCGCACCGGCTCGAAGGGCAGCAGGTCCCACGCGCGGTACGCCCCGCTCGAGTCGGAGTGGGTCACGAGATAGCCCACCACCACCTGCACGCCGGCCAGCGGCTGGTCGTCGGCGTCGTAGACGCCGTTGCCGTTGGCGTCGAGGAACACGCGGCCCGTCACCCCGCCGCGCTGGAGCGCGCCGGTGCCGGAGAAGTCCACGCCCTGGCGGGACGGGTTGTAGATGGCCGACCCCGCGATGTACTGGCTGCCCGTGGCGCCGGCGGGGCCGCTGTTCACCGTGGTGTACGAGCGCACCGTCGGCAACTCGGCCGCCAGCATGAACGACAGCGCGGCCCCCGCGCCCCGGAACCAGGAGCTCCCCACCTCGGCCCGGAGGCCGCGGGTGAGCGAGCGCCCCAGGTACATCGACGCGTTGGCGGCGCCGGTGCCGCGCTGGAACTCGACGCTGGCCCGCGCGGTCAGGCTCCCGAGCACCGGGCCGAGCCGCGGCTCCGGCAGCATGAAGGCATTCATCCCCACGAACGTCTGCGACGACGACAGCGACCCCACGGCCTGCCGCTGGAAACGGATGGCCGGCAGCAGCCGCGCGTTGCCCGCCTGCAGGGAGGCCCCGAGCCGTCCGCTGGTGAGCGGCCCGGCGGCGGTGGTGATGCGGTCGAGGCTCGCCTCGAGCCAGGGGCCGCCGAGGCTCATGCCGGGACGCAGGAAGGCGGTGAGGGTGTACTGGCTGGTGCGGCCCTCGGGCGTCAGGATCGGGTGCCGCACCGACTGGGCGAAGCGATAGGCCTCGGCCGAGACGCGGAGGTTCACCGACGGCTCCACGTGCACGGCGCCCCGGAGGACGGCGTCGCCCACCGCCTCGCCCTCGAGGAGGAGGGCATTGCCCACGACGCCGGTGGCGCTCAGGTAGGGGTGCGTGAGGCTGCCGGCGGAGTCGCGCCAGAAGCGGTCCACGCCGGCGCCGAGCGTCCAGCGCGGGCTCAGGCCGTAGCGGAGGTCCACGTTGCCGGTGGCGCTGCACTGCGGGCCGCGGCAGCCGCCGAGGCTCGCCGAGTACTCGAACTGGCCGCGCGGGAGCCCGGCATCCTGCATCCGGTAGGTGCGGTTGAACTCGCGCACCTCGCCGAAGGGGCCGTAGGCCACGAAGTCCACCGGGTTCTCGCCGTACTGCACGGGGACATCGAAGCGGAACTGGCCCAGCGCGTTGACGGAGTCGAAGCCGATGAGGCGGCCGCCGCGGTACGCCTCGACGGTCCAGCCCTGGCCCAGCTGGCCCTGGAAGGGCAGCACGCCGATGGTGGCCGGCCGGACGTAGGGGCTGTTGGAGATCGAGGCGCCGCGGAGCGTGCGGGTGCGGGGCCCGGTGGCGTAGCCGTCGCCCACGCGGACCTGGGAGAGCCAGCGGCTCTCCCGCCAGATGCCGGTCCACGAGAGGTCGCTCCGGAGGCCGCGATCGGCGCCGCCCTCGGACTGCAGGCCGGCCACGAACGAGCCCCCGAAGACGTCGAGGCCAAGGGTGCCGCTGTAGGCGCCGTTGTCGAGCGCCGAGTTCATCGGCGTGATCACCGAATAGTCGAACACCAGCCCGTCCATCCGCGGCCGCTCGAGCCCGAGCCGGAGCCCCGGGGCGGCCTGTGCCGCGCCGCGGTCCAGGCGGGCGCTCAGGTACGCCTCTCGGCGCACGCGGCGGGCCAGGGGGAGCGGCGCGGGGTCGAGCGCCGTCACCTGCAGGTCCTCCCAGCTCACCGCCCACTCCAGCCCGAAGGCCTGGGCCAGGAAGCCGGTGGAGACGAAGAGCTCGGTGGGCGTGGGCAGGAACTCGCCGTCCTGGAAGGCGTGGCGCGCCCGGCCCAGCTGCCAGGTGCGACTGGCGGGATCGAGGACCAGCGGCAGATTCCCCGGCTGGACCATGGTCTCCAGCGCGCCGTCCTCGCGGCGGACCAGGCGAAGCTCCGCCAGGTCGGTGAAGGCGCTGAAGGGCACCAGCGCCAGGTCGCCGAGGCGGTACGCATCCACGGTGCGCGAGGTGAGGCGGCCGAGCTGGAGCTCCACGATGACGGCTTCCGGCTCGCGCGCCTGGGCAGTGAGCAGGCCGGGCAGGGCCAGCACCAGCGCGGCCACCGCGGCGCACCACGCCCCGAGGCGGGACCGGCGCACGAGCCGGTCCCGCCCAGGGTGCGCCGGGGCCGGGGTGCGGGTCACGGCAGGGTGACCTCGAGCGAGTCGCGCACCGGCGGGCCCTTGAGCAGCTGCTCGGGCATCAGGTCGGTGCGTTCGTTGGTGAACTCGACGGTGAGCTGGTAGCGCCCCGCCGGCAGCCCCTGCCGCGCGATGGCGAAGGTGGGCTCGGCCTGGTAGTAGATGGCCACCGGCTCGCTGAAGCTGCCGACCACCTTGCCGGCCGCATCGCGGAGCGCGCCGCGGGCGGTGCCGACGTAGGCGGCGCTGCCCTGGCGCTCGGCGTGGATGCGGATGGCCAGGCTGTCCCCGGCCGGCGTGGCGTGCAGGCCGGAGAGGGCCAGGCCGGTGGCCACGGCGCCCTTCCGGTAGGTGAGCGGGATGATGGTCCGCACCTCGAGCGTGAGGCCGACGGAGATCCCGGCCGTGTCGCCGGCGCTCACGGGCAGCGAGCCGCCCTTGGCGGCGATGAGCACGCGCGACCAGTACTCGCCGTCCGGCAGGCCGGCGGGCGGCTGGGCCAGCAGGCGCACGGTCTGCCGCGCGAGCGGCGGGACGGTCATGATGCGGGGGAAGGCCCGGATCCAGGCGGCCGCCGACGGCATCCCGGCAGTCACCGAGTCGGGCGTCTCGAGCGTGAACTGCCCGAGCGAGTCGGTCACCGGGTAGGCGTAGAAGGCCGAGATGGACACCTCGACCGGCTCCGCGCCCGGGTTGTAGAGGGTGATCGCCGCACTGCGCGTGCGATGATCGAGGTAGACCGCGTGCGGCGCGACGACGACCCCCTGGGCCGCGAGCACCTGGGTGCCGGCCAGCAGGGCGACGACGGGGAGGAAGAAGCGCCGGAGCGTCATCAGAAGAAGGTCACGTTCAGGGTGACGGTGCCGCGATAACTGCCGGTGGCCTGGTTGGCGGCGGGACTCACGCGTCCGCCGAGCCGGATGTTGAAGTCCGCGCTGGTCACCAGGTTGAAGGTCTGCGTCGCGTTGGGGTTGAAGGTCACGGGAACGCTGCTGCCGGCCGTGCCCTGCGCCACGGCGTCCGTGGTCGCGAAGCTGATCGGCAGGTTGCCGCCGCCACCGACGCGGGTGAGCCGCGTGGGCAGGGTGAAGCGCAGCTGCACGCTGCCGCCGATCCGGTGCCGGACGTAGAACTGGCCGCTCCGCACCGGGTCGGTGGGCGTCACTGCGTTGGGGACACCCCGGATCACCGGGCCGAAGTCGAGGTCGCGGATGCCCACCACCTGGGTCTGTCCCAGCAGCGGGAGCGGACCGAGGAGAGCCAGCAGGAGGAGGCAAGCGCAGCGGAGCATGGGCCGATTCCGGGAGAGGCCTCACGGGGACGAGGCACCGAGGCAAGATAGTCCGGTCCTCGCCCCCCGTGGGCCACCCAGAATTCCCTGGAATCGCCGCTTAGAAGTACGCCGCGGTCAGCGTGACGGTGCCGTTGTACGTCCCGGCGGCCTGGTTGGCGGCCGGCGTCACGGTCCCGCCCACCCACACGAAGAGCGCGCCGGTGCCGCTGAAGGCGCTCGCCGTGGCGCTGCCCGACGGGGTGAAGGTGGTGCAGCCGGTGGTGTTGTTGGTCGCCGCATGGCAGCCGGTCCAGGTGCCGATCGGCAGGTTGTTGGCGCCGCTGGTGAGGTTGGTCGGCAGGGTGAACGTCAGGTTCACGTTGGCGCTCGCCTGGCCGGTGAGGTCGAAGCGGCCGCTGGTGGCCGCGGCCACCGCGATGCTCTTGGCGACGCCGGGGAAGACGTTGCCGAAGTCGAGCGCCCGCGCGCCCGTCACGGTCATGGCCTGGTAGACCACGGCGGTGGCGTTGATGTTGGCGCTCTGGGCCTGGGCCGCAGTGGCCAGACTAAAGAGCGCGGCCACAGTGACCGAAACTCGGGTGAGAGTACGCATTGCCCTATCCTCGTGTGGTGGTGGTGTGGTCGTATCGGACTACAGATCCCAAGGGAATGCCAGTTCCCTGGGCGGGGGTAGGGCAACCATCGTGCCGCGTGTAAAGGCAATGGCAGTGACGCGCGGTAAGTAGTTGTGGTTTCGTGACTTCACGGTGTTTAGTTCTTGTACACCTTGAAGTCGTTTCTTGGCACCTCCGACGGCCAAGCCGGGAGGCGCAAGTGCATTTCCGCCAAGAGGTTGCCCCCATGACCCCCACCCGGCGGCGTGACCACCATCACGCCCGGGCGCTCGCCCACCCGGACACGGGGTTCGGCCGGGTGGTCGTGCTGCTGACTCTCCTGCTGACGGTGCTCGCCGCGGCCGCGCTCCCGGCGCAGGGCCTAGGCAGTCTGCAAGCTCAGGCCCGGGTCGTGGCCACCCAGCCGGTGCAGGAAGCGCTCGTGGTGGTGCGGGGAATGGTCTGGCCCGTGGCGGGCGACGCCTTGGGGTCCCGGACTCGCCGGACCCGCCTGGCCCTGGTGCGGATGGACGCCCGGCCGGCATCCGGGACCGATTCCCGCCACCGGGTGGTGACCGTCAGCTTCATTCGTAACTGAGGCCCCGGCAGGGCCCGCACGCGCCCACCCGGCCCTCCCGGCCGGGTGGGCGCGCGGCCGTGGCGGGGGGCCAGAGTGGCCGGGTGGCCCTTACATTAGGGCGTGCAGCCGACCCGCGACCACCTGCTCCCGCCCGACCTCGAGGCATACCGCCGCGCGGAACATCCGCACGGCCGGGTGGTGGTCATCGCGCCGACGCGGGCCGCCTGCGAGACCATCGAGCTGGCGCTCGGGCTCACCACCGTGGAGACCATCCTGGAGCGGGCGCACGGGGCGGAGCTCCGCGACCTGGCCCGCTCCGGCCGGGGCTTCGGCATCGTGGCCGGGACCGGCACCGGCAAGACCCTCGGCATCCGCCCCATCGCCGAGGCCATCCTGCGGGCCCCGCTCCGGGTGGGGGTGGTGAACCGCGAGCGCGAGGCCACCCCCGAGACCCCCGCCTGGAACGTCGTCATCGTCACCACCGGCATTGCCCGGCGCTGGTTCGAGGACGACCTCATCTCCCGCCGTGACACCATCATCGTCGACGAGATCCACCAGACCTCGGCGGAACTGGAGCTCTGCCTGGCCCTCGGCAAGCGCGCCGGCTGCCGCTTCATCTGGCTGTCGGCCACGGTGGACCCCGCGTTCTACGCGCGCTACCTCGAGTCGGCGAGCGTGCTGGAGACGAGCGCGTTCGATCCCGCGCTCCGGGCCAAGGTGCAGGTGGTCCCGAAGAAGGCCGACGAGTTCTTCGATGACCGCTTCATGCGCCACATGATGAAGGAGAAGCGCGGCGTCGCCGTCTTCGTGCCGACCCGCGCCGAGGTGGAGAACCTGGCCAAGGGGCTCGGGAGCCGCTGGCCGCGGCTCAACGCCGCCTTCTATCACGGCGGCGAGCCGATCCGGGTGATCCGCCCGTTCCTCGAGGGTGAGGTGGAACACCCGTTCCTGCTGGCCATGACGGCGGCGGGGCAGTCGGCGCTCAACGTGCGCGGGCTCGACACGGTGGTGATCTACGACGCGCGCTACGCCAACGTGGTGGACAAGGGTCGCAACGTCCTCCACCGCCTGTACCTCGGCGCCAACGAGATCCTGCAGATGGCGGGGCGGGTGCACGGCCGGGTGCCGCACGGCGAGGTCTACATCCTCTCCGACCGCGAGCTGGTCTTCGAGAAGCTCCGGCCCACGCCGCCCGAGTTCCAGCTGGCGGGGGATGCCGAGCGCGTGGCCATCACCTGCGCCGCGCTCGGCGTGGATGCCACCGAACTGGAGCTGCCGGTGGCGCTCGACAAGGTGGCGTACCGCCGGGCGCTCCACACCCTCACGGACCGGGGCCTGGTGGAGGACGGTCGCCTCACCCGTTACGGCCGCGACGTGGAGGCCATGCCGGTGGAGCGCCCCTGGGGCGAGCTGTTGGTCCACGCCGGCACCGAGCTCCTCCCGGTGGTGGCCGTCAGCTCCAACATCGACAGCCTGCACCGCATGACGCGCGACGAGCGCGACATCGAGAGCGCCCGGGTCAATGGCAGCGACCACCTCACCGCCTACAACCTCTTCGCCGAGGCGGTGAACCGGCACGCGCGCGTGGGTGAGGTGTACGGGCTGCCGCGGCACGTGTTCGACGAGGACGGGCTCGCGGAGTGGGCCGAGGAGAAGGGCGTGCTGGTGAAGGCCATCGAGGACATCGCGCTCGGGACGGCGTCGGTGTTCCGGGCCCTCGACCTGCCGCTGCCGGCCAAGCTGCCGTACGCGGGCCGCGAGATCCGCGGGCAGTGGACCGACCTGGTGGCGCAGATCATGCCCTTCGACCTGGTGATCGACGAGCACACGGCCGACGGGCAGGAGGCGCGCGTGTCGCGGAGCTCGGTGGCCGGCTCGTGGGGCGCCGTGGCCGGCAACCTGCGGTTCTTCGCCGACCGCTTTGGCGTCCCGCGCGCGGCCATCGAGGGCACCACCATCCCCTACGACCTGGTGCGCCGCTACGCGCGCCGCGGCCCCGCGGAGTTCGAGGTGGCGGGGTCGCGCAAGCACCTGCAGCTGGTGCTGCGGCAGAAGCTCTCCTACTTCGGCTTCGACCTCGATGCGGTGGTGGAGCCGGTGGACGACGTGGTGGCGCCGGAACTGGTCCCCGCGCTCCGGCAGGGGCTGGTGCGGGCGCTGCTGGCCGGGGAGACGCCGCACCCGAGCCAGGGACGCGTGCGCCGCGCGGTGGCCGAGGCGGCGGAGCTCTGGCGCCGCTCGGGCGGGACGCTCGCGGGGCTGGCCCCGGACGCCTTGCGGGACCGGCTGGTGGCCCAGCTGTCCGCGGTGCACGGATGGCAGGAGTTCCTCTCCACACCGATCGAGCTGGACCCGGTGCGCGAGGTACCCGAGGGCCAGCGCGAGCGGTTGCTGGCGCTTCCGGCCAAGGTGCGCCTGCTCGGGGACACGGTGCCAATCCACTACGAGGTGACACCGGAGGGCGGCGTGGCGCGCCTGCACCTGCGCGAGGGCCAGGCTCGCCGGCTGGAGGAGAAGGACCTCCCCGCGCTCGATCGTCCGCTCCGCTTTGCCGTGGTCCGGGGCAGCCAGCCGGCGGTCCACGCGGAGACGCTCGAGGGCATGCGCGCGGCGCTCGGGCAACTGGCGCGCGACGAACGCCGGGCCCGCTTCAAGCCACCGCGGCACCGGCGGGGCCGGCGCGGATGAGCGACGCATCCTTTCCGGGCGAGCAGAAGGCTCGCCCGTATGCTGCGCTGGTGATGGTGCAGGTGTTCTTCGCGAGCCTGGCGGTGCTCGGGCGGCTGGTGCTGCCGGAGGTGGGGGCGGGCCTGCTCGTCACCATCCGCGTCTTCGGCGCGGCGGTGGTGCTCGCGGCAGTGGCGGCGCTGCGAGGGGGCCGGTGGATCACCGACGGGCGCACCCTGGGACGACTGGCGCTCTCGGGGCTGCTCGGGGTCACGCTCAACCAGTCGCTGTTCCTCTACGGGCTGGCGCACTCGACCGCGGTGAACGCGACGATCCTGGTGACCACGGCGCCGGTCTTCACGGTGCTCGGCTCCCTGCTCCTCGGACTGGAGCGGCCCTCGCCGGGGAAGCTGGCGGGGATCGGGCTCGCGGCGGTGGGGGCCATCTACCTGGTGGGGCCGGAGCGCCTGACACTCACGCCGGGCGTGGCCCTCGGCAACCTGGCCATCCTCATCGGCATGATGGCGTATGCCGGCTACTTCCTGGTGTCGAAGCCGCTGGTGGGGAAGCACGACCCGCTGCTGGTGGGAGCGTACGTCATGGGCTTCGCGGCGGTGGGGCTGCTGCCGGTGGCCATCCCGGCGCTGCTCGCGGCGGAGCCCGCGCAGGTGAGCGGGACCGCCTGGGCGCTCACCGCCTACATCGTGGCGGGACCGACGATCGGGTCGTACTTCCTGAACCTCTGGGCGCTCCGGCGGGCCAGTTCCAATACGGTGGCCGCCTTCATCTACCTGCAACCCTTCCTGGCGGCGCTGGGATCGGTGGTGCTCCTGCCCCAGGAGACGCTCACTGGGCGGACCATCCTCGCCGGGGTTATCATCTTCTCTGGCTTGGGCTTAGTCCTCCGGGCAGAGGCCCGGGACCCCCGCCGGGGGGAGAGTGTGTCCAAACTCACGCCCGCTCGGACGTCCTAGGGGGTACAGGACTCAGCCTGAAACCCCCACAGCACCCGAGCCGTAGGCCGCCCATATGCCGGATACGCATACGCCCGTCCCATCGGTGTTCTCCCCCCTCGCCAAGGCCCTGCTCGACGGGTTCAGCGAGGGCGTGGTCGTGTTCGATCCGCAGGGCAAGGTGCTCTACGCCAACGCCCAGGCCCGCGAGGCGCTGAGCGGGCTGCAGTCGGACGACGAGGACTCGCAGAACCTGATGCCGCGGCTCGCGGCCATGGGCGGCCGGCTGCGGCCGCTACGGATCGGGGCGCTGGAGCTCGGCGAGGCGATGTTCATCCCCGGCATCGAAGGCCCCACCACGCTGGCCGACCGCGAGAAGGACGCCATCGTCCGCACCCTCGACGCGCACGGCTGGAAGCTGGCCGAGACGGCCAAGCACCTCGGCATCAGCCGGACCACGCTCTGGCGGCGGCTCAAGGCCTACGGGCTCCACCGGGACGGGCGCACCCGCCTGGCGCGGAACCAGGGCGCCGGGGTGGAGTTCGCCTGACAACGCCGGGTAGCTGACTTGCCGGCCCTGCGGTGACCACCGCGGGGCCGTTCCTTTTTCCCGAGCCATGCGATGCTGCTCGCGCTCCTCACCGCCGGCGCCCTCCTCACGGGCGACACCCTCCCCTTTGCCGATGCCGCCACCGAGGCCGTCGTGCGGCGCGCCATGGCGCGCCACGCCGCCTCGGATGAGGGGCTGCACGACTACCAGGCGCGGTTCCGCTACCGGCTGAGCTTCGGGCTCGGGCGGCGGCGCTGGGCCGAGGTGCCGAACGTGGCGGCCGAGGAGCAGGAGGGGACGGTGCACTGGTCCACGCCCAACGACCTCCGGGTGGAGATCCTGGGCCGCCGCTCGGCGGCGCGGAGCGCCAACCTGCGGCTCAGCAGCAGCTTCGACCGGCCGTGGTTCGTGCCGCGGGCGCTGCGCGACTCGCTCCGCGTCTTCGGCAACGAGATCCCGCCGCGCGCGGCGATCCACCCGCTGTCGGCCGGCGGGCCCGAGTGGTACCGCTACCGGCTCACCGACAGCGTGCAGGTGCGGAGTCCCGAGGGGCGGCCCATCAAGCTGCTGGCGGTGGAGGTGCTGCCCCGGCGGCAGGGGCTGTCACTCGTGGCGGGGCGGCTCTGGCTCGAGGCGGAGCAGGGGGACCTGGTACGGCTGTCGTTCCGCTTCGTGGGCACCGAGCTCTGGCTCGACCCGGACGATGCCGACGACGCGGACGACCGCTGGGCCAGCAAGCTGGTGAGCCGGGTGCTGACGCTGGACGCCGACCTCGAGTACGCCCTGCAGGACGAGCGGCACTGGCTGCCCTACCGCCAGGTCGTGGCGGGGCGGGTGGAGCTGCCGTGGTTCGGCGAGCTCGTGGTGCCCTTCGAGGCGCGGACGACCTTCCTGGACTACGAGGTGAACACGGGCCGCGCGGTGGTGTTCCGGCTGCCGCCGCCCGAGGACTCGCTGCCGCCTGACTCGGCCCGGATGGCGCGGCAGGCGCGCCGCGACTCGTTGCGGGCCGAGGGGAAGCGGCGCCGCGGCAGCGGCGGCGAACTTCCCGAGGACCAGCTGGCACGCGACGACCGCGGGCGCTGGGAGGATGGCCGCTACGAGCTGCACCGCGCCCCCGGCGACTCCCTCGCCGCCTACGGCGCCTGGGGCGACACGCTGGTGGTGAGCGACGACCGGGTGGACGACCGCGAGGTGCGGGCCATCCAGTCCGACCTCGAGCGCCTGGCCGTGGACCTGCCGCCCGAACTCACGGGGCGGCCGCGGGCCGGGTTCACGTGGTTGCGGGCCGCGGAGCTGCTGCGCTACAACCGGGTGCAGGGCCTCGCGCCGGGCGTGGGCTACCAGGTGCAGCTGCCGGGCGACCGCTTCACCACCCTGCGCGCCGAGGGCCGCTTCGGCCTCGGGGACCAGCGGGTGACGGGCGGGCTGACGCTGGTGCGGGAAGCCCCCGGGGCGCGGTGGACCCTCGCCGGGTGGCGGGACCTGCGCTCCAACGACCCCTTTGCGCGGGCGCACGCGCTCGGCAACAGCCTCAACGCGATGTTCGCCGCGCACGACGACGCCGACTACCACCTGGGCCACGGCGTCCGCCTGACGCGGGAGGGGTCGCTCGGCACCGGCGTGGAGCTGACGACCACCCTCCTGCTGGAGCACGAGCGGAGCGCGCGCCGCGACGCCGGCTCGCCCGTGAACGACGTCCTGGGCGGGAGCGGGGACTTCCCCGTGAATCCGCCGGTGCGGGAGGGGACCTTCGGCGGGGCCGCGCTCCGCCTGGACGGCGGGATGTACCGCACCCGCTGGCACCTCGGCGGCGACGTGCTCGGCAACGATGCCCGCACCACCGGCCGGGTGTACGGGATGCTCAGCCGGCAGCTGCTCGCCTGGCGGGCGTCGCCGGTGCTGCAGCTGCGGGCCGGCGTCGCCACCGCGGCGCCGCTGCCGCAGCAGGCGTTCCGGCTCGGCGGGAGCGGCACCGTGCGCGGCTTCGACTACGGCACGCGCCGCGGGCAGGCGTTCTGGGCCGCGCAGCTCGACGTGCCGCTCAAGCGCGGGGTGGTCCGGCCGGTGCTCTTCCTGGATGCCGGGCAGGCGGGCCAGGCGCGCGGGCTCTTCGAGACGCGGGTGCTCACCGGGGGTGGGCTCGGGCTGGCGCTGCTCGGGGATCTCTTCCGGGTGGACCTGAGTCACCCGATCAGTCGCGGTGGCGACGGGCTGCGCGTGGACCTGACCGCGCGAGGGCTCTTCTAGCGGGGCGGCGGGACCGTGCCGTGCTGCGAGGCCGCCTGGCCGGGAGAGTTGTGCGGCGGCGCGGGACTCGAGGCCCGCGGACCTGAGGGGTGGTTCGCCGGGCCTTCATGGGGATTTCAAGTGGCCGGAACAGATTCACCCGACCTCTTTCCCCTTCCGGAGCTGCCATGCGTCTCGCCCGTGTTGCCGTCGCCGTTGCCGCCCTGAGCCTCGCCGTGGTGTCGGCGGCCCACGCCCAGGAGGCGAAGTGGGGCATCCGCACCCGCGCCCTCGCCATCCTCCCGAATGCCGACGCCACCAAGGGCATCGACGCCGAGGTCAAGGCCGACCTCACCTTCGAGGTGGACATCACCCGCTACTTCAGCCCGCTGCTCTCGGCCGAGCTGATCCTGGCGACGGCGGGGCACGAGGTGGAGCTGAACGGCGCCAGCGCCGGCAGCGCCAACATCCTGCCGCCGACGCTGCTGCTGCAGGTGCACCCGGTGCGCACCGGGTCGTTCCGCCCGTACCTGGGCGCCGGCGTCAACGTGACGTACTTCTACGCCAAGAGCGGCGGGCTCGACGACCT
>JBGAOL010000419.1:0-3314 GCA_044221825.1 Gemmatimonadales bacterium | reverse complement strand
GGTGGCGGTGGTGCCTTCCTTGCCGCCGTGGAAGGTGACCACCAGGATGTCCACCAGCGGGCGGAGCGAGTCCACCAGCGCGGCGCTCGCTGGGATGTCGAGCAGGTTCCCGGAGTGGGGATACGTGGCGAAGCCGACGATGCCGACGAGCGTCATCCGCCCGCCGTCGCGCAGGAGGGGCGTGATGGCCACCGTTCCCACCGGCCCGTAGGGCGTGATCCCCATCGCCCGGAAGGTGTCCTCGGTGTGCTGGCGCCACTCGAGGCCGTAGTCGTTGGCGTGGTTGTTGGCGAGGTTGAGCGTCGTGAAGCCCGCATCCACCAGGCGCTGTGCCAGCCAGGTGGGCGTGGCAAAGGCGTAGCAGCGGGTGGAGCGAGGGGCGCACTTGGACGACTCGCCGCTGTCAGCGAGCACCCCCTCGAAGTTCCCGATCACCAGGTCACCCCGGAGGAGCGAGTCCACGTGGGCGAAGAGCCCGCGGCCGCTGTCGGGCGGGAGGCCGTCGGGAAGGGTGCGGGTGCCGAGGTTGATGTCGCCCGTGAAAACGAGCCGGACGGGTGCCGGCTCGTGCACGATCCCCTGGGCGGGCAGCAGGGTGGGGCCGAGCAGCGCCGCGGCGAGCGCGGCGGCGGTGAGCCTCACAGGCCCGCGGCGCGGCGGATCCGCGCCAGGCTCTCGTCGCGGCCCACCACGGCGAGCAACTCGTTCACCGGCTCGGAAACGGTGCCGCCCGTCAGCGCCACGCGGATGGGCTGCATCAGGTCGCCGAGCTTCTTGCCCTGCTGCTCCGCCAGCGCCTTCACCGCCGCCTCGAGGGCGGGGGCGGTCCACTCGGCGCCCTCGAGCACGGCGAGCACCAGGCGGAGGTTCCCTGCGAAGGCGTCGCCCAGCTTGGCCACGAGCGCCTCGCCCTTGGCGTCCCGCGTCACGCGACTCCCGTCCACCCGCACCGCCACCTGGTGCGCGATGTCGAGCAGGGTGCGGCTCCGCACCTTGACCGCATCCACGAGGGCCGCGAGGTCCCGGCCGTCGGTGTGCACGCCCAGCTCCGCCAGGTGACGCGTCACCGGCGGCAGCAGCTCGGCCGCCGGCAGCGCGGAGAGGTACTGGCCGTTCATCCACTCGAGCTTGGTGGTGTCGAACACCGCGGCCTTCTTCTGGATCCCCTCCAGCGAGAAGAGCGCGATCATCTCCGGCTCCGGCAGCACCTCGCGGTCCCCGCCCGGCGACCAGCCGAGGAGGGCCAGGAAATTCCGCATGGCGAGCGGGAGGATCCCCTGGTTCTGGTAGTCGCCGACGGCGGTGGCGCCGTGGCGCTTCGAGAGCTTCTTGCCGTCGTTGCCAAGGATCATCGGCACGTGGGCAAAGACGGGGGTGGGCTGGCCGAAGGCGCGATAGAGGGCGATCTGCTT
This sequence comes from Gemmatimonadales bacterium, assembly GCA_044221825.1. Taxonomy (GTDB): domain Bacteria; phylum Gemmatimonadota; class Gemmatimonadetes; order Gemmatimonadales; family GWC2-71-9; genus JADJOM01. The sequence continues at coordinate 1,902 of JBGAOL010000419.1, read as the reverse complement.
CGGGGTGTTGCTCACGTGGTCGTCGCCCCGGATCACGTGGGTGATCCGCATGGCGATGTCGTCGGAGACCACGGCCAGGTTGTAGATCGGGGTGCCGTCGCTCCGCAGGATGATGAAGTCGTCGAGGTCACGGCCCTGGAAGCTGATCCGCCCGTGGACCGCGTCCTCCCAGGCGATCTCCTCGTCCGGCATCCGCAGCCGCACGCTGAAGGCGTCGCCCCGGTCGAGGCGGGCCTGGATCTCGGCTGCGGCGAGCCGCCCGCAGCGTCCGTCGTACCGGAACGACGACTTGGCCCGCTCCGCCGCCTCACGCGCCGCGTCCAGCTCGGCCTTGGTGCAGAAGCAGCGGTAGGCCTTCCCTTCGGCCAGCAACTGCTCGGCATCCGCCTTGTGCTTGGGGCCGGCCTCCGCCTGGAAGTAGGGCCCCTCGTCCCAGGTGATGCCGAGCCAGGTGAGGCCGTCCAGGATCACCTGGGTGTGCGCCTCGGTAGAGCGCTCCTGGTCGGTGTCCTCGATGCGGAGCACCATGGTGCCGCCGGTCTTCCGGGCGTACAGCCAATTGAACAGGGCGGTGCGCGCCCCGCCGACGTGGAGGTAGCCGGTGGGCGAGGGGGCGAAGCGGACGCGGACGGCGGACATGGGCCGGGGGGTCAGGGAAAAAGGAACGGGGAACGGGGCGCCTTGGTGCCCTGTTCCCCGGTCAGTGGTACGGAGTCGGAGGGATTCGAACCCTCGATAGAGCTTTTCAACCCTATAACGGTTTAGCAAACCGCCGCCTTCAGCCACTCGGCCACGACTCCAGCGCGGGGGGAACCTAAGCAGTCGGGGGAGGGACGTCCAGCCGCGCGGCGGGAATCCGCCGCCGCCGGGATGGTCCGGCCCCCGCCGCACCGGAGGCCCACGGGGGCACCGGCCCGGCCGCGGCGCTCAGGGCGGGCCGGGCCGGGCCCCGAGGACGCGCTCGCGGAAGCCCTGGTCGGCGCCAACGAGCATGCGGTCCACGTAGGTGGCGTGGGCCGCCGCGCTGTCGGCCTGGCCCAGGGCCGCGAAGGCCCGCGCCAGGGCGGCGTGGAGCTCGGTGGTCGTGACGTACATCTCCGAACCGCCCAGGTGGTCGGTATGGAGCGCGCCCCGGAGCAGCGGCAGTGCCTCGGCGGCCCGGCCCCGGGCGGTGAGCAATCCGGCCAGCTCCACGTTGATCCGGGTGTAGCCGGCGGCGGGCGCCAGCATGGCGGCGGCCAGCTCCGCCTCGGCCCGCGCGGAGTCGCCCTGGAGCAGCGCCCGCAGGCCGCGCGGGTAGTGGGCGGCCCGCTGGTCCCGGCCGAAGCCGCTCAGCGCGCCGAGTTGTGTCAGGCGCTGGCTCGCCAGGGCCAGCGCCGCGGTGTCGCGCACGCCGGCCAGGATCGTCGTGGCGCGGGTGATGCCCCAGGCCACGTCGCGGGGGCTCGCGCCGCCGGGGCCTGGAAAGGGCGCCGCCTGTCGGCGCAGCAGGGTGTCGGCGAGGGCGTGCGCCCGCACCGTGTCGCCGGCCTCCCAGGCGACCTGGAGCCGCAGCGGCTCCCACGCCGACGCATTCCCCCGGGCCCGCTCCGCCACGACGCGCGTGGCCTCCCGCAGGCGCCCCGCATGCCGCAGCACCGTCACCTGCAGCCAGCCGGGAAGCGCGCCCGAGGCCACGCTGTCCGCGAGGGACCGGGCCAGGGCGGTGGGCAGGTCGCCCTGAAGGAGGGCGCGCTGCACCTCGAAGTAGGCCGGTGGCACGCTGCCCCGCCCGCGGTCCACCAGCGAGCGGGTGAGCGCGTCCGCCTCGGCGTAGCGGCCCTGCCAGTCGAGGATGTTGACCATGGCGCGCTCGGCCCGCACGTCGTCGGGACGGTCCCGCCGCCAGCGGCGCACGGTTTC
>JBGAOL010000418.1:0-3334 GCA_044221825.1 Gemmatimonadales bacterium | reverse complement strand
TACCGCACCGGCCACTACCACTGGGGCTACGAGGGCGACGTCTTCGGCCTCTACCGCGAGGCCAACTACGGCCCCAACATCGACATCTACAACGGCGAGGCGCCGCTCGGCGTAGAGGTGACGGGCAAGCAGCGGCTCACCGGGCTCAAGGTGGCCTTCGGGCCGGAGCTCTGGTGGGGCGCCAACCCGGGCTACCTGGTGAAGTACCGCCGGGCCGTGGGCGCGTACACCGTCACGGGCGTCTTCCAGAACGAGATCGCCCGCCAGGGCGAAACCAGCAGCTCCTTCGCCATCCCCACGCCACCCACCAAGCGCGCCACCCTGCACGTGAGCACCCAGCGCGGCCCCGCCACGCTGGAACTCGGCGGCATCTGGGCGGGCGAGGCGCTCGTGGGCCGGCGCTTCCAGCTGGTGGAGGGGAGCGGCGCCAGCCAGCGCGTGCTGCAGGACCGGGTGCGCCGCTCGGACAACTGGGGCGTGAAGGCCAAGGTGAGCGTGGCGCACGGTCGCTGGAACTGGTACGGCCAGGGCGCCGCCATGGGCCTCGTGGCCGACGGCGGCCCCACGTCGGTGCAGACCTTCACCGGCTGGCACCTCAAGGACAGCGGCAGTGGGAACCAGTGGAACCTGCTCTCGGGCTTCACCTACACCGTGGGCAACCTGCAGGTGGGGCCCAACTTCCTGTGGCAGAAGCCCATCGTGGGGCCAGTGCCGGCCTCGGCCCCGCTGCCGGCGCGGCCGCGCAACATCCTCGATGATCCCTTCGTGGTGCGCGCCAACCGCGAGCAGACCGCGGGCGAACTGCTGGTGACCTGGGACCCGACGCCGGCCACCTGGATGTACGCGTGGGACAGCGACATGCGGGAGGACGCGCGCCTCGCGGTGAGCGCCGGCTTCACCTACCGCCACTATCCCACCACGCAGGACGCGGCCATCGGCTTCCTGGGCGACGGGCGCACGGCCTTCGCCTTCCCCGGTGCCACGCCCAAGCGTGATCTCTGGGAGGTCCGCGGCCGGATCGTGTCGCAGCTACGCCCCGACTTCCGCTTCATCCTGAACGTCTTCGGCGGCACCGCCGAGCCCAACGGCGACAGCCAGCGCCTGGTGCGCCGCTACGGTGGCGACCTGCGCCTGGTGCGGCAGCACCTCAAGCTCGTCACCTCGGCCAAGTGGAACGACTGGGGCCCGTACGACTACCACCGCGACTTCAACCTCACCTTCCCCATGCAGCTGATGGGCGACCTGTCGTACTCGCTGGGCCGCCCGGCCTGGTGGGACGTCCCCTCGACGCGCGTGGGCATCCGCGGCACCTGGCGCTCGCTCGACCGCCTCTCGCCACGCTACTGCCCGGCCACCACCGTGGATGGCAGCGGCGCCACCGTGTGCGACCCGACCGCGCCCGGCGTGGACGGCGAGGAGTGGGAGGTCCGCACCTACCTGACCGTCGGCTGGTGAGGCGGCGCGGATGACGGCAACGCAGCCGCCACCGGTGCGCGTGCCCACGGCCGGCGAGGTGGAGTGGCGCATCGCCGAGCTGCTGGCGCGGATGACGCTGGAGGAAAAGGTGGGGCAGCTCACCCTCGTGCCGGGGGGCGGCGGCCACGTGCCGGGGCCCTTGGCCGAGGAAATCCGCGCTGGGCGGATCGGCGCCGTGCTCAACGAGGTGGACCTCGGCACCGTCACCGAGCTGCAGCGGCTGGCGCGCGAGGAGAGCCGGCTCGGCATCCCGCTCCTCGTGGGGCGGGACGTGATCCACGGCTTCCGCACCATCTTCCCGATCCCGCTGGGCCAGGCGGCCACGTGGAGCCCGGCGCTGGTGGAGCGCGCGGCCCGCGTGGCGGCGCTCGAGGCGGCCGCGGCCGGCATCAACTGGACCTTTGCCCCGATGGTGGACATCGGGCGCGACCCGCGCTGGGGCCGGGTGGCCGAATGCCTGGGTGAGGACCCGCTCCTGGCCAGCCGCCTGGCCGAGGCCATGATCCGCGGTTTCCAGGGCGAGGACCTGGCGCAGCCGGGGAGCCTCGCGGCCTGCGTGAAGCACTTCGCGGGCTACGGCGCCTGCGAGGCCGGGCGCGACTACGCCGCCACCAGCATCCCCGAGACCGAGCTCCGCAACGTCCACCTGCGCCCGTTCCGGGCCGCGGTGGCCGCGGGCGTGGCGAGCGTCATGACGTCGTTCAGCGACGTCAACGGCATCCCCGCCACCGCCAATCCGCTTCTCCTCCGCGACATCCTCCGCCGCGAGTGGGGCTTCGACGGCCTGGTGGTGAGCGACTGGGAGTCGGTGCCGCAGCTCGCCGTCCACGGCCTCACCAGCGACGACCGCGCCTCCGCGCGCGAGTCCGCGCTGGCCGGCTGCGACATGGAGATGACGAGCCGCACCTACACCGAGCACCTGCCCGCGCTGGTCCGCGCGGGCGGGGTGCCGCCGGCGCAGCTCGACGCCCTGGTGGCCAACGTGCTCCGGGTGAAGTGCCGGCTCGGCCTGCTGGAGCGCGCGCCGGCCAGCCCCGTCGCCTTGCCGGCGCCGCTCAATGACTCGCACCGCGCCGCCGCCTACGACGCCGCGGTTGCGAGCGTGGTGCTCCTCAAGAACGAGCGCGCGGTGCTGCCGCTCGATCCGGCGCGCCTGCGCACCCTGGCCGTCATCGGCCCGCTGGCCGACGACGGGCACGAGCAGATGGGCACCTGGGTCTTCGACGGCCGCGCGGAAGATAGCGCCACCATCCTGCCGGCCCTCCGCGCCCGCGCCGGGGAGCAGGTGGAGGTGCGCCACGCGCGCGGCGTGGACACCACGCGGAGCCTGGGCCAGGAGGGCTTCGAGGAGGCCGTGGCCGTGGCGCAGGACGCCGATGCGGTGGTGCTCTGCCTCGGCGAGGAGTCCATCCTCTCCGGGGAGGCGCACTGCCGCGCGGATATCGGCCTTCCCGGTGCGCAGGCGGCGCTGGTGGCGCGGCTGGCCCCGCTCGGCAAGCCGCTCATCCTCGTGGTGCTGGCGGGCCGCGCGCTGGCCCTGTCCGAGGTGGTGCCGCAGGTGGATGCGCTGCTCTACGCCTGGCATCCGGGCACCATGGGCGGGCCGGCGATCGCGGACCTGCTCTTCGGCGCGGCAGCCCCCTCGGGCCGGCTGCCCGTCTGCCTGCCGCGCGCGGTGGGGCAGGTGCCCATCTACTACGCCCAGCGGCGCACCGGCAAGCCGGCGCGGCCTGAGCAGGTGATCCCGCTCGACGCCATCCCCGCGCGCGCCGGCCAGACGTCGGTGGGCAACACCTCGTATCACCTCGATGCCGGCTTCACGCCGCTCTTCCCGTTTGGCTACGGGCTCTCCTACACC
>JBGAOL010000417.1:0-3342 GCA_044221825.1 Gemmatimonadales bacterium | reverse complement strand
GACCAAGGGCCGGAGCCACGGGGTCCGCCTCTTCCGCGTGGAATGGAACGGACGGGCCGGCGTGGCGCGCGTGGCCGCGCTGGTGCAGGTGCTGCCCATCACGCCCAACGAATCCCTGGGCCGCTGGGTCACCGACGCGTCGCTCTCGCCGAGCGGCACCCGGGTGGCCATCCGCACCTACACCGAGCTCTACCTCTTCCCCGTCCTCGGCGCCGGCCGCCTCGGCGCGCCGGTGACGTGCAACGTCGCCGGCCTCGAGCCCCAGGGCGAGGGCGTCACCTGGCTCGACGAGCAGCGCCTCCTCCTCACCAGCGAGTCCGGCGACAGCCGCCGCCCGGGCCCCATCCACGTGGTGCGCTGCGGTGCCTGACACGGCTCCGTCCCCCCTCCTGCCCCGCCCCGTGCGCCGGGCGCTCGTGGCCGCCGTGGCGGTGGGCCTCCTCTGGGTGGGGATCGGCCAGCCGCACCGGGCGCGGGCGCCATACCGCGCCGAGCAGGTGACGGTGGGCGGCGTGGGCACCCGCCTCCTCCGCGCCGGCCAGGGCGACACCACGCTGCTTTTCCTCCACGGCTACGGCGAGTCGCTCCTCTCCTGGCGGCTGGTGCTGGACCGCTTCCCGCGCCACTACCGTGTGGTGGCCGTGGACCTGCCGGGCTTCGGCCTGGCCGACAAGCCGGACACCACCTACGACGTGGCCTTCTACCGGGGCTGGCTCGGGGAGGTGCTGGCGCGGGAAACGCGGGGACCGGTGGTGGTGGTGGGACACTCCATGGGCGGGCAGCTCGCGGCCCAGCTGGCGCTGGACCACCCGGAGCGCGTGGTGGCGGCCGTCCTCCTCGATCCCGCGGGGCTCGGGATCAACGCCCTCCTCACCGACACCAGCGGCCTCGCCTCGCCGGCCACGGCGTGGGTGGCCACGGCCATCGCCTTCGTGCTGCCGGTGCACGACACGGCGTGGCTGGCCGAGTCAGGCGAGCGGGCGGCGTACTCACCGGCCAACGACACCCTGGCGACGCGGGCGGCGCGGCGGGTGCTCTCGGCCTTCGACTTCGGCGCGCTCGGCGACGAGCTGGGCCGGCTCCGCCAGCCCGTGCTGCTGCTGTGGGGCCGGCACGACCCCACCATCCCCCTGGCCTTGGGCGACAGCATGGCGCGGGCGCTCCCCTGCCGCCGTTACCTGGTGCTCCCCACCCTGCACCGGCCGCAGCAGACCCTGCCTGACACGGTGGCCGGCGCCATGCTCGCCTTCCTGCGGGCGCCGGGCTGCGACTCCCTGCCCTAGGCCAGGACGGCCTCGCCCCAGACGTCCGGCAGCCGCAGGAAGATCCGCCCCAGCGTCGGGTCAAACTGCCTCCCCACCAGCGCCGCGATCTCGTCCCACACCTTCTCGAGGGGCCAGGCCGGCCGGTAGGGGCGGTTGTGGGTCAGCGCGTCGAAGACATCCGCCAGTGCCACCACCCGCGCGGCCAGCGGGATCTTCTCGCCCGCCAGGCGCTCGGGATAGCCGCCGCCGTCCCACCGCTCGTGGTGGCTCCGGGCAATCTCCTCGGCCAGGAGCACCAGCGGCGTGGCCCCGTGATCCAGGATCCGGGCGCCGATGGTGGTGTGGGACTGCATCACCACCCGCTCGTCGTCGTCCAGCCAGCCGGGCTTGAGCAGGATCCGGTCGGGGATGCCCACCTTGCCCACGTCGTGCAGCGGCGCCGCGCGGCGGATCAGGGTGGACTCCCCCTCGGTGAGCCCCGCCGCCCGGGCCAGCCGCTCCGCCAGCCCCGCCACGCGGTGCACGTGCGAGCCGGTGTCGTCGTCGCGGAACTCCGCCGCGCTCGCCAGCCGCTCCAGCACCTCGAACTGCGACGCCTCGAACTGCCGCGTCCGCTGGTGCACCAGCTCCTCGAGCACGGTGTTCTGGGTGGCCAGCGCGGTGTGGAGCATCCGCATCTCGAGCAGGTTGCCGATGCGGAGCAGCACCTCCACCGAGTCGAGCGGCTTGACCAGGAAGTCGCGCGCGCCGCAGGCCAGGGCGCGTTCCCGCACCTCGCGCGCGCCGTCGCCCGTCAGCATCACCACCGGCAGGCAGCGCTCGCCGTGGAGCATGGGCTCGAGGGCGCCGAGGACGCCGAAGCCGTCGAGCTTCGGCATGTGCAGGTCGAGGAGGATCAGGTCGGGATCGTACTCGGCCACCAGCCGGGCCACGCCCACGGCGTCGTCGCTGGTGCGGATGGCCTGGTAGCCGGCGTGGCGGAGGATGCGCTCGAAGAGGCGGAGGTTGGCGGGCTCGTCGTCCACCACCAGCAGGCGGGCGTCGGGATAGCGCGCGCGGCCCTGCCAGCGCCCCCGCTCGGCGACGGCGGGCACGAAGGCGGGAGCCGGGGGGTCCGGCGGGCACGGGGTCCTGACCCTGGGAGTGGAGTCCATCAGTGGCGCCCAGTCACGCCCCACCATACCGCCCGGTCCGCGCGCGCGATATCAGCGTTGTCTGACAGGCGCGTTTCCGGACCGGGGCCGAGCCTGACAAGAGGCCGGGGGCGGACCCCGGTCAGGCGATCAGCCGCTGTTGCAGCGCGAACCGCACCAGCTCGGCGTTGGTGCTGAGGCCGAGCTTCCGGAGCAGGCGAAGGCGGTAGGTGCTGACGGTCTTGGGGCTCAGCACCAGCGTCCGGGCGATCTGGGTGATGCCGCCACCCGCCGCCAGGTGGAGGAGGATCTCCAGCTCGCGGGCAGAGAGGTGGAAGAGGCGGCGCCAGTCCTCGGAGCCCGGCGCCACGTCGTGCGCGTGCGGGGTGCCGGTGCCGTTCCCGCTCACGTAGGTGGCGCCCGCCAGCACCTGCGCGATGGCGCTCTCGAGCTCCGCCGCCGGCCAGGTCTTGCAGAGGTACCCCGCCGCCCCTGCCCGCAGTGCCCGCTCGGCGTAGAGCGACTCGGGATGCATGCTGACCACCAGGATCTTGAGCGCCGGGTGGCGGGGCCGGAGCTCGGCCATGAGCTCGGGGAAGCCGGGGCCGGGCATGGAGATGTCGAGGAGGAGCAGGTCCACCTCGGTGCGCGCCAGGTCGTCGAGGACCGCCTGCCCGTCGCCCCCCTCGCCCACCACGCGGTAGCCGGGGTGGCGGTGCAGCACGGTGGCGATGGCCTCGCGGACGAGGGCGTGGTCGTCGGCCAGGTAGATGCGGACGGGGGGCGTCATGCGGCGGGGAGCCGGAGAGCGGACGGCAGGGAGGCCATGGCGGCGGACGGGGGCTCGAGGCGGGACATCGGATCTCCCGGCCGGGGCCGCCACTTCAGGGGCACCGCAGTTCCCGGGGATGTAGGAAACGCCCTACGCCCTCCCCCGGCCGGAC
>JBGAOL010000416.1:0-3464 GCA_044221825.1 Gemmatimonadales bacterium | reverse complement strand
CTCGAGGCGCTGCCCCAGCAGCCGCTCAAGCCCGAGGACCTGAAGCTGCTGGCCGAGCAGATCATGACGCCGCGGCAGGTGAAGGAGTTCGCCGAGAAGAAGGAGGCGGACTTCGCCATCGGCGTGCCGGGCGTGGGGCGTTTCCGCACCAACATCTACCAGCAGCGCGGCACCCTCGCATTCGCCTTCCGCGCGATCCCGTACGAGGTGAAGACCATCCGCGAGCTGCACCTCCCCGAGGTGCTCGAGGAGATCGCCATCCGGCCGCGCGGGCTGGTGCTGGTCACGGGCGTCACGGGCTCGGGCAAGTCGACGTCGCTCGCGGCCATGATCAACCACGTCAACCAGAACCGCCGGGTCAACATCATCACCATCGAGGACCCGATCGAGTTCCTGCACCGCGACGTGATGGCCAACATCGCCCAGCGCGAGGTGGGGAGCGACACGCTCTCCTTCGGCATGGCGCTGCGGCACGTGCTGCGGCAGGACCCCGACGTGATCCTCATCGGCGAGATCCGCGACATGGAGACGCTGGACGTGGCCTTGAAGGCCGCGGACACGGGGCACCTGGTGTTCTCCACGCTCCACACCACGGACGCGACGCAGACCATCAACCGCGTCATCAGCTTCTACCCGCCGCACCAGCACCAGGAGATCCGCTCGCTCCTCTCCACGGCGCTGGCGGCGGTGGTCTGCCTCCGCCTGGTGCCCCGGAAGGACGGCAAGGGGCGGGTGGCGGCGGCCGAGGTGCTCATCAACACCGCGGCGGTGGCCGACAACATCCGCGACATCGAGAAGGCGCTCAACATCCCCGACCTCATCGCCGAGGGCACCGAGGCGTACGGGATGCAGAGCTTCGACCAGTCCCTCATGATGTGGTACAAGGAGGGCACGATCTCCTACGAGAGCGCGCTCTTCTACTCCACCAACCCGAGTGAGTTTGCGCTCCGCGCCTCGGGCATCAGCTCCGCCAGCGACCGGACCTTCAGCGGGATCGGCACGCAGGGTGGCGGGGGCAAGACCGACCTCAGCGCGGACCTGACGCCCTGATGTTCAAGAAGGTCCTCATCGCGAACCGCGGGGAGATCGCCCTCCGCGTGATCCGCGCCTGCCGGGAACTCGGCATCGAGACGGTGGCCGTCTACTCCGAGGCCGACCGCGAGTCGCTCCACGTCCGCTTCGCCGACGACGACGTCTGCATCGGGCCGCCGCCCGGGCGGCAGTCGTACCTCAAGATCCCCAACCTCATCGCCGCGGCTGAGATCACCGGTGCCGACGCCATCCACCCGGGGTACGGGTTCCTGGCGGAGAACGCGGAGTTCGCCGACACCTGCAAGGCGTCCAACATCGCCTTCATCGGCCCCTCGGGCGACCAGATCCGCCAGATGGGCGACAAGGCCACGGCCAAGCGCCTGGCGCAGGAGGCGGGCGTCCCCACGGTACCCGGCACCCCGGGCACCATCCAGGACATCGAGGAGGCGCTCGGCCACGTGGAGCGCATCGGCTTCCCGGTGATCATCAAGGCCACGGCGGGCGGCGGCGGGAAGGGCATGCGGGTGGCGCACGACGCCGACCAGTTTGCCCAGTCGTTCTCGCTGGCCCAGAACGAGGCGCTGGCGGCCTTCGGCAACGGCGAGGTCTACGTCGAGAAGTACCTCGCCAAGCCGCGCCACGTGGAGATCCAGGTCATGGGCGACACCCACGGCAAGGTGATCCACTTCGGCGAGCGCGACTGCTCGGTGCAGCGCCGCCACCAGAAGCTCATCGAGGAGAGCCCGAGCCCGGCCCTCACCCCCGAGCTCCGCGCCCGCATGGGCGAGGCGGCCGTGCGGCTCGCGGCGGCCATCAGCTACGTGGGCGCCGGCACCCTCGAGTTCCTGCTCGACGAGGACGGCAGCTTCTACTTCATGGAGATGAACACCCGCATCCAGGTGGAGCACCCCGTCACCGAGATGGTGACGAGCTTCGACCTGGTGAAGGAGCAGATCAAGGTGGCCAGCGGCCTCCCGATCAGCTTCAGCGGGGACGGCGCCCGGCTCCGCGGCCACGCCATCGAGTGCCGCATCAACGCCGAGGACCCGTACCGGAACTTCCAGCCGTCGCCGGGACTGATTTCCGCCTACCACCCGCCGGGCGGGCCCGGCGTGCGCATCGACACCCACGTCTACGCGGGCTACACCGTGCCGCCGTATTACGATTCCCTGCTGGCCAAGGTGATCGTGCACGGGAACACGCGCGCCGAGGCGCTGGCCCGCATGGGGCAGGCGCTCGACAGCTTCATCATCGAGGGTGTCACGACTACCATTCCCTTCCTGGCCCGCATCATCCGCCACCCGGAGTTCGCCGCCGGGGAGGTGGACACCAAGTTCCTCGAGCGGCATCCGGAGCTCCTCCGACCCGAAGCATGAAGCTGGACGTCGTCTTCTCCCCGGCCGGCCTGCCCTTCTCCGAGGTGCAGGGCCGGACGGTGTTCGTCATCGACATCCTGCGGGCGGGCACCATGATCTGTGCCGCGCTCCACCACGGCGCGCGTGCGGTGGTCCCGGTAGCCGACACCGAGGAGGCGCTCAAGCTGGCCCACACCCTTGGCACCAGCGAGACGGTGCTGGCCGGCGAGCGGAACTGCGTCCGGATCGAGGGCTTTGCGCTCGGGAACTCGCCGCGCGAGGTCACGCCCGAGCTGGTGGCCGGGCGCACCGTCATCATGACCACCAGCAACGGCACCGGGACGCTCCTCGCCGTCACCTCGGCGGCGGCGGTGTACGTGGCCGGCGCGGCCAACTTCTCGCTGGTGGGCGCCCGCGCCCACGAGGCGTGGACCCGGGGCGAGGAGATCCTCATCATCTGCGCCGGCCGGGAGAAGAGCTTTGCGCTCGATGACGCCTACTGCGCCGGCCGCCTCGTCGAGGCGGCCACGGGCGGCGGCCGCGGCAAGAAGGGGCTCAACGACGCCGCCCTCGCCGCGCTGGACCTGGTGCGCCGCTACGGCCGCCGCTGGGAGCGCCCGCTCCTCGCCAGCCAGGGCGGGCGCGAACTCGTGGCCCTCGGCATGAAGGACGACATCCCGGAGTGCGCCCGGGTGGATGCCTACCCGGTGCTGGCGCAGTTCGCCAACCGCCGCGTCACCGCGGTGGCCCCGTGAGCGAGGAGGCCCGCCGCCACCTCGGCGCCATCGTGGCGCTGGTGCTCGGCGCGTTCGTCGGGCTCACGCTGCTGCCCGTCAACGTCACCGGCCCCTTCGGCCACTGGCTCGGCGCGCTCCTCTGGCGCGGGCTCGGCATCGGGGCGCTCGGCTTCCCGCTCCTCGGCTTCGGGCTCGGCCTCACGGGTTTCGACAAGCTGCCGCAGCTCGACATGAAGCGGACGGCCATCCTGGTCATCGGCCTGGCCATCCTGGTGCCGTTCCTCGTCGGCGTCATCACCGACATCCAGCCCAACGACTTCGACAGTGGCCGCCTGGCGCC
>JBGAOL010000415.1:0-3775 GCA_044221825.1 Gemmatimonadales bacterium | reverse complement strand
GGCTACTGTCCGTGGGCCGTCGTGTAAAGACGGCCCGGCCCCTACCCACGATTAGGGGGCGAGGCCGGCGGTGAGGGACGCGACGAGCGACCCGCGCTGGGCGAAGTCCCAGGTGCCGCCGTAGGCGATGTCGGTGATCACCCAGCGCTCGCCGACGCGGGCCACGCGCACGGTGTCGGCCCAGCCGAGGGGAAGCGTGTCGTTGACCGGGGCGCTGAGCCAGGCAATGTAGGTGCGGGGCGCGGCGAGGGTGTCGGCCGGCTGCACGGTGACGCTCGTGGGGCCCTCGAAGAGGGACGAGAAGAGGTCGCCCTCGACGAAGCGGGGCTTCTCGTCGGGGTGCGCGGCCTGGTCGGCGTCGCGGCGGGCGGCGGCGGCCCGGAGGAGGGCCTGCAGCGAGTCACTCAGGTACGGTGCCAGCTGCGCCAGCTGTGCCTCACTCGGCGCGCCACTCACCCTGGCGCCGATGTAGGTGGTGTAGAACTGCTGCACGGCCTCGTCGGCCGGAGGACCGGCGGGCCTGGCCGGCGCGGTGCAGGCGGCGGCGAGGAGGAGGAGCGGAAGGAGGCGTCGCATGGCGAGAATTTGGGCGATGGAAGCGCGAGTGGCCAGAGTCTCGTAGGCGCGGCCTATAGGCCGCGCGTACCTAAAGGAGTGGGTGCCGCGTGACCGCGGCGGTGAGCGTGTCGTCGCCGAGGGTGAGGTAGAGGTGGCGATCGGTGACGGAGAGCGCGAAGCGGGTGCGGCGGTCGAGGCGCGCGACGAGGCCCTCGAGCAGCTCGCCGTCGAAGGCATAGATCTCGAGCTCGGCGGCGCGATGGATGCGCTCGCCCGCGAGCTGCCGCAGGAGCTGCACCGGGTCGCGATGGGTGTAGACCGCCACCCGCGGTGCGGCCATGCTGGCGCGATGGAGCCGTGCGGCGTCGGGCCAGCCCACCTCCACCCACACCTTGAGGGCGCCGGTGAGGTCTTTCACCGTGAGCGCCGGCTCATCCTGCTCGGAGAGACCCTTCCCGAAGCTGATGCCCTCGGCGTACTCGAGGCAGTAGGCCAGCACGCGGGTGGCGAGCATGGTCTCCGTCTCCGAGGGGTGGCAGGCCACGCGGAGTGCGAGCGTCTCGTAGACCTGGCGGTCCACGTCGGCGAGCTCGATGTCGAAGTTGTAGAGGGTGGAGCCCTGGGCCATGGCGCACGGGGATGGGGCCGGAATCGATGCGCGCCCAGCGGCGCGAGCGCGGGACGGCCTGGCGCTCCTCGGGAGTGCCCGCCGCGGCGCGCAAGCTAGGAGCACGGTCCCGGCGGGGCAAGCACGCGGCGCGGCGCCCGCCCTCAGGGCGCGCCGCGCAGGCGGCGCGAGGCCCACTCGAGCGTGAGCGCGGCGAGCAGCACGAGGAATGCCCAGGGCAGCAGGCGTGGCGGGTCGAGCCGGGATGCGATCGACGCCGGCGGCGTGGACGGAAGCCCGAGCGCCGCGACGAGCGAGGCCCGCGGCGCCGGCTCGAGCGATGGGTTCGCAGGCCGGGGCAGCGGCGTGGCGCGGGCCACCGCGCTGACGAGCGCGCCCCACCAGCGCCGGTGATCGCGCACGGCGTCATCCTCTCCGCCCGCCATCCGCCAGCGCCAGGTGTCCCGATAGCCCACCGCGAGCACGCGCCCCTGCCCCACGCGCCAGGCTGCCACGGCCACTTGCGGCGGCTTCCCGCGCGGGTGGCGCTGCTCCAGGGCAACGGCGCCCGGCCGGAGCCGCACCAACTCGGTGAGCGCCAAGGCGTCCCGGGCTGGTGCACTATCGGCGCGCATCATGCCGGGCATGGACGCGCCGCCCCGGCCATCGGCCGGCAAGAGGGAACGAAGCGACGCCACCGCCACGCCGGCACCCGCCACCACCAGGCCACCTCCATTCCGTACGAAGGCAGCGAGCGGTCCCGCGTAGCGGGCCGCCACCGAGTCGAGGGCGACGACTGCCGCATAGCGACTGGTGTCGAGCGCCAGCCGGCCCGCGCCCTGCCGCGCGTCGCCCGCGGGCGAGACGGCGAGGCGCGCGTCCACCTGCCAGCCCAGCTCCTCGAGCGCCGCGAGGGCAAACTTCGCCTCCCATCCCGCCTGTCCCAGGAGCAGCACCGGCTTGAGCGGGAGCGCGTCGCCGGCCTCGGCCGTGGCCTCTCCTCGGCCCATCGCCGCTCGCACCACGCCCTCGAGGCCGGGGGCTACGAGGTACACGCCGTGGCGGCCGGCCTGGACGCTGTCCACCGGGCCGAGGGCATCGCTGATCACGACGGGATCGCCGGGCGGCGCGGCAATGCGAAGGGCCACCCGTCCGCGGGGATCGGGCAGCGGCTCGGCGTCGAGCGCGAGGGAGGGTGGGCCCTCGCCGTCCCAGGTCACCCGGCTGCCGGTCCGGCCCAGGGCCACGAGCCAGTCGCGCAGGCCGGGGCTGAGCGTGGAATCGAGGTCCACGTGGATGTGGGTGGGAGCGGCGTCGGCGCTCCAACCCGCCAGCGCGGCGGCGAGTCCCGTCCCCGGGCGCCTGACGATCGTGTACCCGGCGCCTCCCTGCACCACCAGCCAGAGCAGCAGGCCGAGCGCGCCGAGCGCCACCGTGCGGAGCACCAGCTCCGCGAGCCGCCTACCTGGTGGAGGGCATAGACGATCAGGTTGACGCCGAAGCGGGTGGGGTCCACGGCCATGAACTGCTTCGTCTCCGGATGGAAGTCCCACTCGGAGCTGTAGTCCTTGTTGCTGAACAGGAGGCCGATCCGGCCGCCGCGCAGGATGGCACGGAGGTGCTCGTGCACCAGGTTGTCGCCCCAGCCGTTCAGCTCCTGCGAGGTGGCCGGGGGACCATCCTCGAAGGTGAAGAAGCAGCGGTACAACTCGTGGTCGTTGGGCAGTGGCTGGAGCGCCCGGGGGCCGAAGGCGCGGGCCAGCTCCTCGGTGACGGTGCGGCTGAAGACGCCGTCGATGTCGTGGTTGTGGTCGTCGATGACCAGGAACCCCCCGCGCTCGACGTACGCGACCAGGTTCCGGCGCTCCGCGTCGGTGAAGCGCACCGGCAGGTGGCCGGTGAGCCACAGGAAGGGATACTCGAAGAGGCGGTCGCTGCCGAGCGCCACGACGACGCCGCGCGGCGCCACGGGGATGGCGGTGTAGCGGGCGACCGAATCGATCAGGTTGGCGGGCAGCGAGGGCGCGCTTTCCCAGTCGCCCGACTGGTACTGGGCGGTGGCGAAGGTGAACTCCGCCGTGCGCGCGCCTACCCCGGCCGGCCCCAGTCAGGCAGCGACTCCACCACCGCGACCGGCCCCTCGAGCAGGCGGCGGATCCGCCGCTCGGCGCCGGGGGCCCGGTCGTGGCGGCGCAGGGCCGCCAGCAGGTCCTCGAGGCTGCCGGCCAGCGCCGGCTCGCTGGCGGCGGCCTCGGCCTGCAGCAGCGTGAGCTGCTCCACGGCCGCCGCCGGGGCCAGCGCGACGGTGGCCAGGGCATGACGGTACGCGCGCGCCATGCGGGCACGGGTGGTGTCGGCCAGGGGCCGGGCCGTGCGCGCCGTCGCGCGACCCGTGTCGCTCCCCGACAGGCGCACGCGCGCCAGGTCCACGACCACCTGCGCCCCGCGGCCCCGGAGATAGTACCGCTCCGCCTGGGCGAACTCCTGCAGCGCCCCGAGCGCGCGCCGGAGCGGCGGGAGCGCCTCGCCCGGCTCGGCCACGCGCAGGTCGGACTCGCCTTCGGCCAGGGCCAGGTACGCCGCGTTGAGGAGCGGACTCGGCGGGAGCAT
>JBGAOL010000414.1:0-3480 GCA_044221825.1 Gemmatimonadales bacterium | reverse complement strand
GGTTACCGGCCATCGGAGCCGCACCCTGGGCGATTCCACCCTGTTCACGGTGGAGTATGAGGAGTCAGGGCGGACGGCGGAGTTCGGCTTCTGGCTGCTACAGCAGCAGCGCAAGCCGCTCATTCACGTCCAGCGCCAGGCGGGCGTGGCCTGGATCAAGACGCCCTTCGAGCCGCAGCGCCCCCGCTGACCGGGCGCCGGATGCGATGCGGGCCGTCCCCCTCGGGGGACGGCCCGCCGGCGTTTGGGCCCCCGCCGCCTTACCCGCATCCCGGTCCGCTCCTATCTTCCCGCCCATGCCCACACCCCGTGACCTCCTCGACGAGCTGCACCGCCGCCAGGCCCAGGCCGAGCAGGGCGGGGGCCCCGAGCGCATCGCGCAGCAGCACAAGAAGGGCAAGCTCTCCGCGCGCGAGCGCCTGGACCTGCTCCTCGATCCCGGCAGCTTCACGGAGCTGGACCGCTTCGTGGCCCATCGCTGCACCGACTTCGGCCTGGCGGCCCAGCAGTACCCGGGCGACGGCGTGGTGACGGGGCACGGGCGGATCGACGGGCGGCTGGTGTACGTCTTCTCGCAGGACTTCACCGTCTTCGGCGGCTCGCTCTCCGAGACCCACGCGCAGAAGATCTGCAAGGTGATGGACCTCGCGGTGCGGAACGGGGCGCCCATCATCGGGCTCAACGACTCGGGGGGCGCCCGCATCCAGGAGGGCGTGGCCTCGCTCGGCGGCTACGCCGACATCTTCCTCCGCAACACCCTGGCGAGCGGCGTGGTGCCGCAGATCTCGGTGATCCTCGGGCCCTGCGCCGGGGGCGCGGTGTACAGCCCCGCGATCACCGACTTCGTCTTCATGGTGCGCGGGGTGAGCTACATGTTCGTCACCGGCCCCAACGTGGTGAAGACGGTCACCCACGAGGACGTGAGCTTCGACCAGCTGGGCGGGGCGGACGTCCACGGGGGGACCAGCGGCGTCGCCCACTTCGTGCACGACACGGAGCCGGAATGCCTGGCCGCGGTGCGGGCGCTGGTCGCGTACCTGCCGCAGAACAACCTCGACGAGCCGCCGGCCCTCCCCGAGCCCGCCGAGGCCGCCGCCGACCGGGCCGAGCGGCTGCTCGACGTCATCCCCGACCACCCGGCCAAGCCCTACGACATGCACGAGGTGCTCCGGCTGGTGATGGACCCGGACAGCTGGTTCGAGGTGCAGCCGGACTATGCCGGGAACATCCTCACCGGCTTTGCGCGGCTGGGGGGGCGGCCGGTGGCGGTGATCGCCAACCAGCCGGCGGTGCTGGCGGGGGTGCTCGACATCGCCGCCTCGCTCAAGGCGGCGCGCTTCATCCGCTTTGCGGACTGCTTCAACCTGCCCATCGTCACCTTCGAGGACGTGCCGGGCTTCCTGCCCGGGGTGACCCAGGAGCACGGCGGCATCATCAAGCACGGCGCCAAGCTGCTCTACGCCTACTGTGAGGCCACGGTCCCCAAGCTCACCGTCATCACCCGCAAGGCCTACGGCGGCGCCTACGACGTGATGAGCTCCAAGCACATCCGGGGCGACGTGAACCTGGCCTGGCCCACGGCCGAGATCGCGGTGATGGGCCCCAAGGGCGCGGTCGAGATCCTCTTCAAGAAGGAGATCGAGCAGGCCCCCGACCGCGAGGCCGAGACCCAGCGGCGCATCGACGCCTACACGCGGACCTTCGCCAATCCCTACCAGGCCGCCGCCCGCGGCTTCATCGACGACGTCATCGACCCCCGCGACACCCGCGCCCGCCTGCTCGACGCCCTCAGGACCCTCGCCACCAAGCGCGACCGGAACCCGCCCAAGAAGCACGGCAACATCCCTCTTTAGGTTTTAGTTCACGCGCGCCGTCAGGAAAGCCTGAACAGCGAATTGGAACTGACGGATTCATCATTGCGCAACCGCGGGGCGTAGCCTAACGTGGCACCCCCGCGGCGATGCCGGTTCCCGCCCGCGGCACCCTCCCACTGTCTTGTCCACCATCCCGGGGTCACCCAGGCTGCCGCGCGCGCGGTGGGGCGCGGCGCTTTCCCCAGCAGAGAGGACCTGCCCATGCGCCTATCCGTTGTCCTCGTGGGGGCCGCCGCCGTGCTCGGCGCCGCGCCCCTCCACGCCGTCCCCGCCTTTGCCCGGCAGACCGGCTTCCCGTGCGCCCAGTGCCACACGCAGCATTTCCCGGTGCTGAACGAGTTCGGGCGCTACTTCAAGCTCAACGGCTACACCCTCGTGGGCGGGGCCACGCCGCTGGTGCAGGGCTCCCGGCTCTCGCTGCCGGCGGGCCTCAACGCCTCGATCTACACCAAGCTCCGCATCCAGAAGACCAACGGCGACGACGCGGGGAACGTGCGCACCACCAACTCGGGCGAGATCCAGTTCCCTGACGAGTTCGCGCTCCTGATCGCGGGGCGGGTGAGCCCCAACATCGGGTTCCTCCTCGAGGGCCAGCTCCCCGGCAACGACGCGCCGGTGCTCGCGGGCTTCAAGATGCCGTTCAGCTACCAGCTCGGGCGGGTCCGGGCCTCCGTGGTGCCGTTCACCACGGACGGGCTCGGCGTGTCGTACGGCTTCGAGTTGCTGAGCACCGGCGCGGTCCGCAACATCCGCTTCATGGAGCACCGCACGGAGTTCTCGGCGCAACAGTACGTCGGCACGGATTCCCCGGCATCGGGGGCGGCGTTCGTCGTGGGTAATGCCAGCTTCTTCGCCAACTTCACCGTCTGGTCCCCGGTCCACCTGCCCACCGCCGCAGGCCAGGCGGCGCCGCTGCCGCGCTCTACCTACGCGCGCGCGGCGTGGATGCCGAAGCTCGGCACCTGGGAGCTCGGCCTGGGCGGCGCCCTCTGGATGGGCAGCACCCGGATCGACGATGGCGGCGGCACGGCCACCGTGACCACGACTGCCACCAAGGCCTGGGCCGTGGACGGGCAGGCCCACGGCACCGTCGGCACGATGCCCCTCGCCGTGTATGCGAGCTACGCCACCTCGGCGGCTTCCGAGCCGGGGGACGATCCCAACTTCTTCAACGGCGGCCCGCGCGATCGCAAGGCGCTGGCGGTGGCCGGTGAGCTCGGTGTCCTGCC
This sequence comes from Gemmatimonadales bacterium, assembly GCA_044221825.1. Taxonomy (GTDB): domain Bacteria; phylum Gemmatimonadota; class Gemmatimonadetes; order Gemmatimonadales; family GWC2-71-9; genus JADJOM01. The sequence continues at coordinate 377 of JBGAOL010000414.1, read as the reverse complement.
GGCCCGCGGCTCGGTGCTCCTCGCCTATCGTCAGGGTGACAACGGCGCGGCCAGCAACCACACCGACCGGGCGCTGACGGTGGGCGGGATCTACCACCTGCACCAGAACGTGCAGTTCCAGCTGAACTACACCTTCCGCTCCGGCGATGCGTACGATCCGAAGCCCGCGGACGGTGACCAGCTCCTCACCGCCATGCTTGCGGCGGCGTTCTGAGGTGGAGGGTGCTGCCGGATGCGGCCGCCAGCGCGGCCGCATCCGAGGGCGCCACCCTAGCGCATCCCCGTACCGGGTCGTAGCTTAGGACTCTCATGCGGTTCCCCTGCCCCGGGCGGCTTACCGCCCTCGCGACTTCGCTCCTGCTGCCGGCTGCGCTCCT
>JBGAOL010000009.1:0-28001 GCA_044221825.1 Gemmatimonadales bacterium | reverse complement strand
GGTGATCGAGCCCACCGGGCCGCTGGAAAGCAGCGCCGTGACACACGGATCAGGGTGGTACCGCACCCGACAGTCGGGGCAGACGCGGCGTACCAGGCGCTGCGCGAGTACGGCGTTCACCGCCGAAGCCACAGCGTACGGTTCCACCTGGAGTTCGAGGAGCCGCTCGAGACCCGCCACCGCGTCCGGCGCGTGAAGTGCCCCGAGGATCAACCGGCCGCGTAGGGCCGTTTCCACGCCCAGCGCCGCCGTCTCCGCATCCCGCATCTCGCCGATCATCAGCACGTCCGGGTCCTGCCGGAGGATGCTCCGGAGCGCGGTCGCGAACCCCAGCCCCGCCTGCGAGCGCACCGGCACCTGCGTGACCTGCGGCAGGTGGTACTCCACCGGGTCTTCCACTGTGATGATCTTCTCCTCCGACGGGTGCCGGAGGCCCAGGGCGGCGTAGAGGGTGGTGGTCTTGCCGCTGCCGGTCGGACCGGTGACCAGGAGGATGCCATGCGGCCGGCGGGCCAGGTGTTCCACCGCCTGGAGCACGGCTGGCGGCATCCCAAGCTCACCCAGTGTCACCGGGCGCCCGCCCCGATCCAGCAGCCGGAGCACCACCGACTCGCCGTAGAGCGTCGGCACCGTCGAGACCCGGAGGTCGAGTTCGCGCGACTCCAGCCGCACCCGAATCCGCCCGTCCTGCGGCGCCCGCCGCTCGGCGATGTCCAAGTCAGCCAGCAGCTTGAGCCGCGACACCACCGCCGCCTGCCAGGCGCGGGGCGGGCTCGGCAGCTCGGCGAGAACGCCGTCGATGCGGAGCCGCACCCGGACGCCGTCGCGGGTGGCCTCCAGGTGGATGTCGCTCGCCCCCGTGTCGAAGGCCTCGCGGATCAGCAGGTTCACGAAGCGGATCACGGGCGGCTGGTTGGCGAGGTCGCGGACGTCGGTGGTGCTGTCGTCCGGCCCCTCGGCGCCGGGGGCCAGGGACGCGTCGAGGTCCCGCACCATCTCCACCACCGACTCGGCCGCCGCGAACGTCTGCCGGATCGCCGCCGTCAGCTCCTCGCGCTCCACCGGCAGCAGCTCGAGGCGCGCGTCATAGCTGGTGCGCAGGTCTTCGAGCGCGTCCGGGTCCGGCTCCCCGCACACCGCCACGCGCAGCCGGTCCTCCACCAGCTCGAGCGGGAGGATGCCGTACTGTTCCAGGTATTCCTGCCGGAACGCTTCGGGGACGGGGAGCTTGCTCGTGAGCACGCGCCGGGGGCTCCAGGGGAGTGAGGACCGGCGTCAGGAAAAGGCAGGAGGCGGGCCAGCAGGCCGGCGTGGAGGGCAACATCGCGCAAGTAGCGCCTGCGGAACTGCTTATAAGAGGAAGGCGAGAGGCCTGCGCGGGGTGAAGTTCACAATGCCGCGAACGACGGCTCGACAAATCCCTATGACTTGGAGACTTACGGAATAGCCCTTGGGTTCGCGAATTGTGAGGTCGTCCAAGTCAGCCTGCACAAACGAATTGCGCCGCTCATGGCGGCGCTGAAGGCACGGAGGCCGGCTCACCGGCCCTGGTGGATTGGGACCCAGGGGCACGCTCACCGCATCCCATACCCCCGCGCCATCCCCGTCGCCACGAAGAGCACCAGCAGCACCAGCCACGCCTGCACCCGGCTGAGCCGCACCCAGCGCGGCCCGCGCGAGAGGTCCGGCGTGCCGCCCTTCTCCTGCACGATCCGCCACTTGATGAGGTCCACCATCTGCGGCAGCTCGAGCAGCAGGATGAGCACCAGGCAGCCCACCTTCACCCAGAACAGCGTGTTGGCCCAGTAGTAGGCCGTGGGTTTCTCGGTGCCGAGGAAGAGCCGCGCCAGGCCGGTGCCGAGCCAGAGCAGGCTCGCGAGGCCCCACCAGTTGTCGGCGAGCAGCGTGCGGCGGAGGTAGGTGGGCTGCGGCAGTCCCTCCATGGCGCGCGCCCGCGCCCAGATGGCGCCGTAGCCCAGGGCCAGGGCCAGGAGGTGGAAGGCGGCAAGGAGCCAGCGGAGCATGCCACAAGCTAGCACCTCCCCGCCCCGCCCACGACTAGATTTCCCCGCACCTTTTTCCGAGCACCCATGCGCCTTCTTTCCCGCCGCCTCGTTCCCGTCCTGCTCCTTGCCGCGCCGCTCCTGCTCCACGCCCAGGCGCTCACCCCTGCCACCCGCCTGGCACGTGCCGTGGACGCGCAGGGCTACCGCGCCCACCTCGAGTTCCTGGCCAGCGACCTGCTCGAGGGCCGCGGCACCGGCACCCGCGGCGGTGAGCTCGCCGCCGCCTACATCGCCACCCAGTTCAAGCGCCTCGGCCTGGCGCCCGCCGGCGACAGCGGCAGCTACTACCACCGCGTCCCCATCATCGCGCTGACACCGGAGCCCACCCTCAAGGTCACCGGCCCCGCCCCGCGGAGCCTCAGCTATCGCGACGACTACGTGCTCTGGTCCATGCGGAACGAGCCGCAGGTGAACCTGGCGGCCGGCGCCGTCTTCGCCGGCTACGGCATCGTGGCGCCCGAGGCCGAGTGGAACGACTACGCCGGCCTCGACGTGAAGGGAAAGGTGGTCTTCGTCCTGGTGAACGACCCGGGCCTCTACGACGAGTCGCTCTTCAAGGGGAAGATCCTCACCTACTACGGCCGCTGGACCTACAAGATCGAGGAGGCCCAGCGCCAGGGCGCGGCCGGCATCGTCCTCATCCACACCACCGAGAGCGCCACCTATCCCTGGACCACAGTCACCGGCTCGTGGACCGGCGAGCAGGTGCGCCTCGAGCAGCCGGCCGGCTCGCTGGTGGTGGCCGGCTGGATGAAGGACGCCTCGGCCGAGGCGGTCTTCAAGGCGGCCGGCGTGGACCTGCGCGCGCTGATGCAGGCGGCGGGGAAGCGCGGCTTCCGCGGCGTGGCGCTGCCCTTCGGCCTCGAGGCCTCGGTGAAGAGCACCATCCGCCGCTCGGAGACCTTCAACGTGCTGGGCCGCCTGCCGGGCCGCGGCAGGCTGGCCGACGAGGCGGTGCTGATCGACGGCCACTACGACCACTTCGGCATCCGCACCGCGGTGAACGGCGACTCGATCTACAACGGCGCCGAGGACAACGCCTCGGGCACGGCGGCGGTGCTGGCCATGGCGGATGCGTTCGTGAAGAGCGGGGTGCAGCCGCTCCGCTCCATCGTGTTCATGGGCGTGGCGGCGGAGGAGAGCGGGCTCATCGGCTCGCAGGCGTACGCGGCCAACCCGACGATCCCGCTCAAGCGCATCGCCGCGATGCTCAACGTGGACGTGATGAACCTCTACGGCCGCACCCGGTCCATCTCCGCGCTCGGCATTGACCAGTCCTCGCTCGGCGACGTCTTCACGTCGGCGGCCGCAGCCGAGGGGCTCCGGGTGACGGTGGACTCGAGCGCGCTGCTGCGCGGCTCGTTCTTCCGCTCCGACCACTTCTCGCTGGTGCGCGTGGGCGTGCCGGCGCTTTCGATTGAGCGCGGCAACGACTTCGTGGGCAAGCCGGCCGGCTGGGGTGAGGAGCAGGGCAAGGCGTACAACGAGACGCGCTACCACCAGCCGCAGGACGAGGTGCTGCCCTGGTTCTCGATGGACGGGGTGGTGCAGCAGATGAAGGTGGTGCTGCGGACGGCCATCGCGGTGGCCAACGCCCCGGGGCAGCCGACGTGGAAGGATGGGTCCGAATTCAAGGCAGCGGGCGAGGCGCGACTCCGCTGAGCCACGAAGTTGTCAGCGAAGGCGAGGGCCGGGGCATTGCTCCGGCCCTCATGCGTTCCGGGCGATTACCCTGCCAGGCCTGCACGACTGCCGGTCGGTTGTGGCCGGAATCGATGCCACAAGCCATTGCCAAACAACACCTTAGGGCGAGTGGTAGCGCAACCTCCCCGCGCCAAGTATTTTTGCGCCGCTTTTCCCCAGCCCATATCACTCCAGTAGGGGGCGGCCCTGGATACCCCGAACACGTACCGAATCCCGGTCGGCTGGTTGCTCGCGCACGGTGGCGAGACCATCCGGTACCGGACCTTCGCCGAGCTGGCCCCCACGGGGACCATCGCGGCGGAGACGCTGGCGCAGGCCCGTGCCGCCATCGAGGCCGGCAAGGCGGCGCAGGCCGTCATCAAGAAGCAGAAGGACACCGGCACCTGGGGCGGCAACCTCCTCGGCGTCACCCCCTCCGCAGCCCAGGGGATCAAGGACGTCGGCACCATCCCGCAGTACCGGCGGCTGGTGCAGCTGGCGCTCCCCACGCAGGCGCGGCCCTTCAAGCTGGCCGACCGGGTGCTCTACCGGCTGCTCTCGCGCGACGAGGACCCGGCGCTGCTCTTCGAGTTCCAGAAGGCCGCCAAGGGCGACGAGGCCTACACCCTCTGGGCCCGCACCCTGGTGCGGGAGTCAGCCACGACGGCGCTGGCCGAGGCGGGGAATGTGGAGGACCCGCGGGTGCGGGGCTCGGCGCACAAGATCGCGTCGGAGGTGTCGGAGTTCCTGCGGAGTCCCATCGCCGAGAAGCCGTTTGTGCGCTCGGGGGCGGCCACCATCCTGAACCCCGAGGCCACGCCGCCCACCTGGCTGTCGCTGGCGCTGGTGGCGTCCATGCCGGCGCTGCAGCGGGAGCGCGCGGCCTTCACGGAGCGGCTGGGGCATTACCTGTCGCTGCCCACGCCCAAGAAGGCGTGGGCGCTGGCCATCGGGAAGAAGAAGCTCAAGCCCACGCACATCCTGCTCGGCGACCCGATCGAGTGCGACGCGAAGGGGATGCCGAAGGACCTGCCGCTGGCGCTGCATTTCCTGGAGATGATGGCGCGGATCGGGGCGCTCAAGGGGGAGGCGCCGCAGCTCAAGCTGTTCAACAAGCTGCAGAAGGACGTGGACGAGACCGGGGTCTGGAACCCGAAGGGGCTCCGGGGGCTGCCCAAGGCCACGAGCAAGGCGAGCTATCACAGCTTCCCGCTGGAGCTCGAGACCAAGGCCGCGGAGTGGAAGCAGGTGGACGTCACCTTCCGGCTGGCGCTCATCGCCAAGCTGGCGGGCCTGCCCGTCGAGCACATCTAGCCGCTCTTCTTCTTGCTGCACCCGAAGGGGCCGACCGCTGGTCGGCCCTTTCGTTTTGGCGACCCCGCCCATCGCGCACGTACGTAGCGGCCGGATACATCCGGCCGCGCGCGCTCGCGCGGGTATGTCGTTCGCGGTCGTGCGCTGGGCCGGATTCGTCGAAGGGGTGGGGGCGCCGGGCGCTGCGGTGGGGTGGGAGCTGGTGGGCTGGTTCGCAGGCGTCGGCAGCTACGCGCCCTCTGCCCCCCCCCCTCCTCCTCACCCGGCCCCCGGCGATCCAGGTGTCCACGGGTGCATCCTCATCTGCTTGCGGATTCTGGCGTTGCCGCTTGCAACCGCCGAGTTGGTAGCCTATGCTACTCCCCATATGGCCGACGTTGACCTCACGCCGTTCGGCTTCACCCCCACGGAAAGCAAAGTGTACGGGGTCCTCCTGTCGGGGGGGCCCGGGACCGGGTACGCCATTGCGCGGAACGCGGGGCTGGCGCGCGCCAATACGTACAGTGCGCTCGAGGGGCTGGTGGCCAAGGGGGCGGCACGGATGGAGGAGGGGGAGCCCAAGCGGTTCCGGGCGGAGCCGCCGGCGGGGGTGCTGGCGCGGGTAACCAACGCGCAGGGGGAGGCGCTGGACCGGCTGGCGCGGGCGTTCGAGGGGTTCGGGGCCAGTGCCTCGCCCTCGCTCGTGGAGCTGACGAGTCCCAAGGGCGTCCTCCAGTTGCTCACCATGAGATTGGGCGGGCGCAGGCGTCGGTGCGGCTGGTGGCGCCGGCGGAGGCGTACCCGATCCTGGCGCCGGTGCTGCGGCGGGCGGCGGGGGCCAGCCTGGAGATGGAGCTGCTGGCGGAGGCGGTGGTGTCCCTGCCCTTCGCCTCGGTCGGGGTGCTCGGCGACGGGCTGGAGTGGCCGGGGATTCCCGTCGTGGGGGTGTTCGACGGGCGGAGTGCCGTGCTCGCGAGCCGGGAGCATGGGGAGGTGCGGGGGCACTGGAGCAGCGCGCCGGCGTTCGTGGCGGCGGCACGGCACACCTTCGATCGCATCCGGGAGCTCTCATGAGCGACGCGCTGCACGACGCGCTGGCCGAGCTGCGGCGCGAGTACCTGGCGGAGGTGCCGGCCCGGCTGGCGGAGCTCCGGAAGGACGTGGCCGCGTTCCGCGCCGGCGAGGCGGATGCGGCGCAGTCGCTGGTCCGCCGCTTCCACCGGCTGGCGGGGTCGGGCGGCTCCTACGGATTCCCCGAGGTGAGCGACATCTCGCGCGAGGGGGAGCGCTGGCTCAAGGAGGAGCAGCCCAAGTCGTCGGAGCCCAACGCGCAGAAGCTGGAGGACATGATCGACCGGCTGGCCGCCAGCTTCGACACCGCGGCGCGCGAGCTGGGGCTGCCGGCGCGGAGCACGGGCGCCACCGACTTCGGCTATCGCGCGCTGGTGATCGGGCCGGCGGAGCAGGTGCGGGAGGACGTGGCGGCGGCGCTGGCCGGTGCCGGCTTCATGATCCGCGCCGACAGCGGCGCCGGCGAGCCGCGCGAGCTCAAGCTGAGCGAGCGGCCCGACCTCATCGTGGTGATCGACTCGGCCGACGGGCCCGACGCGTACTCCACGGCCGCCTCCTGGTCGGGCGCGGGGCCGGTGCGGCCGCGGTCCATCGTGCTGGTGTCGTCGTCGGAGCGGGCGGACCGGGTGCGGGCGCTCACCTCCGGCATCGACGCCGTGATCCCCGGCGACCGCGTGGCCGTGGACCTGCCGATCTTTGCCAAGACGCTGGCGCGCATCGGCAGTCCCCCGCCCCGCGTGCTCCTCGTGGAAACCGATCCCACCCAGGCCGAGACCATCACGCAGTGGCTGGAGCAGGTGAACGCCAAGGTGACAAATCGACGGCATCACCGCGCGCGAGGCACTCGCGTGCGGAGGCCGGCCGACCATTCCCGCGGCTGACTCAAGGTGACGCACTGTCCCGACGGCATCACCGCGCGCGAGGCGCTGGTGCGGGAGACGCCGGACCTGATCCTCATGGACTCGCGGCTGCCCGGGCTCAACGGGCCGTCGTTTGCGCGGCTGGTGCGGCAGGACAGCCGCTTTGGCCTGACGCCCATCGTGTTCCTGACCCACCACGACACCGTGGCCGAGCAGATCGAGGCGCTCTCCGCGGGGGCGGACCACTTCCTCACCGAGCCGGTGGACCGCGAGCTGCTGACGCACCTGGTGGTGAACCGCGCCGAGCGCGGGCGGCGCCTCCGCGAGATGGTGCACCGCGACGGGCTCACCGGCCTCCTCAACCACGCGACGCTCATGGCGGAGCTGGAGCACGCGGTGGAGTTCGGGCGGCGGCATGGGGAGACGTTTGCGTTCGTGATGATCGACGTGGACCACTTCAAGCGGATCAACGACCGCTACGGCCACATCGCGGGCGACCAGGTGCTGCTGCACGTGGCGCGCATCTTCCAGACCACGGCGCGGGCCAGCGACCTGATCGGGCGCTACGGCGGCGAGGAGTTCGGCATGATCCTTCGCCGCACCGACACCGGTGGCGCCGGGGTGCTGGCGCAGAAGCTCCGCACCGCCCTGACGGAGCAGCCGGCCGTGCTCGGCAACGGGGAGACCATTCCCGTGCGCGTCTGCATCGGCATCGCGACGTACCCGGAGGACGCCACGACCGCCGCCGAGCTGGCGCAGCTGGCCGACCAGGCGCTGTACCGGGCCAAGCAGGGGGGGCGGGACCGGGTGGAGTTCACCAAGGAAATCCGCGCCCGGCTCATCTAGCCCAGCCACGCGCGCCCGTAGCGGCGGAGCTGCGCTCCGCAGCCTGGATCTTGATGATCGTGCACGATGACCGGCATCGAGTCGGCGGAGCGCAGCTCCGCCGCTACGGGATTGGAGCATGACCCACCGCTCGCCTGACGCACCCACGCGCCTGCTGGCGGCCGCGCTCGAGGAGTTCGGGGCGCACGGGCGGGCGGGGGCGCGCACCGACCAGATCGCCAGGCGCGCCGGCGTCAACAAGCAGCTCATCCACTACTACTACCGCACCAAGCAGGGGCTCTACGAGGCCGCCGTGGCGCATGCCGCGGAGCAGGCCGCGGCGGCCCTCGGCGCGCTGCCGCTGGTGGGACTCACGGCGGTGGAGCGGCTGCGGCGGCTGGTACGCGGGCAGTTCGACTTCCTCCGCACCCACCCCCGCCACACCGCCATCCTGCTGGCCGCCGAGGGCGAGGGGCGCTGGGCCGAGGTGGCGGTGAAGCCGGTGGCCGACCTGCTGCGCGACGGGCAGGCCACCGGCTTCTTCCGCGACGACATCGAGCCCGAGGTGCACGCCCGGCTGGCGCTGCTCCTGGCGCTCGGCTACCTCGCGGCGCGGCCGGTGAGCGCGGGCTGGGGGGCGGCGGACCAGTGGCGAGACCGCGCCGCCGAGCTCGTGGTCCGGGGATGCACCTGGTAATGGAGGTTATTCCGCATCGTAGGGGCCGGCCACGGCCGGCCCTCCTCAAACCATCCGAGTGCCCGCCCCCCAAATCGATAGGCTTCTTCAATCTGATCTCAGCCCCCGCCAATGCCCCGCGTCTAGCATTCGCAGTGCGACAGGACGACTCAAATCGCACCTGTAGGTGCTGGTAAGACGACGACCACCTGACACAGGAACTCTTCGATGGCAACGACGCGACCCTCGCGCCTCACGGGACTGATGGCGCTGCTCCTGGTGACGGCCTGCGGCAAGGGCACCGATGCCGCGCTGGAAGCCGCGCGCGCCAGGGAGGCCGCGGCGATCGCCGCCCGCGGCAGCGACAGCGCGCTGGTGAAGAAGTACGACGTGAAGGACGTGACCCTCGCCATCCCCACCGACCCCGCGGCCATCGCCCGGGGCGAGCACCTGGCGCAGGCGGTGGTGGTGTGCGTGGAGTGCCACGGCGAGGACCTGAGCGGCCAGGTGCTCCCGATGGGCGGCCTCGGCGACTTCACGGCGCCCAACCTCACGGCCGGCAAGGGCGGCGTCGGCGGCAGCTACCGGAGCGACGCCGAGTGGATCCGGAACATCCGCCACGGCGTCCGGGCCGACGGCACGCCGCTCGTCTTCATGCCCTCCGCCCCCTACCAGCACCTGAGCGACGAGGATCTCGCGGCCATCCTGGCCTGGGTGCGTTCCAAGCCGGCGGTGGACAAGGAACATCCGGACCTGACGATCGGCCCGGACGGGCACGCGGTGCTGGCCGCCAACCCGGGGCTCATCATTGCCGCAGCGATTATCGATCACCAGCGGGTGCCGCCGGCCCGGGTTACGCCGGGGCGTACCGTCGAGTATGGTATGTACCTCGCGAACATTGCCGGCTGCACCCATTGCCACGGACCCGCCCTCAAGGGCGGGCTCCAGCTAGGCGCGCCCGGCACGCCGCCCTCCACCGACCTCACCAGCACGGGCCCCATGGCCCAGTGGACGGAGGCGCAGTTCGCGATGGCCGTGCAGGGCGGCGTCCGCCCCGAGGGCACCGGGATCAACCCGTTCATGCCCTGGAAGGACTACCGCTTCATGACGGCCGACGAGGTGGGGGCCATCTTCGACTACATCCGCGCGCAGCACTAGCGACTCACCCGGCGCTGCGCGCGTCCACTTCCACACAAGGGACGACGCGATGAAGACGCTGGGCAAGGTGCTGCTCGGGATCGTGGGGCTGGTGGTGCTGGCGGTGGGGGTGCTGTTTGCGCTGAGCAGCAGGGCCGTCGGCAAGAAGTACGCGGTCACCGCCCACCCGGTGGCGGTGCCCACCGACTCCGCCTCACTGGCGCGGGGCGCGCACCTGGTGGAGGCGGTGGTGGCCTGCCGCGACTGCCATGGCGAGAACCTGGGCGGCGGCGCCCTGGCCATGGGGCCGGTGGGCACCTTCGTGGGACCCAACCTGACGAGCGGCACGGGGGCGTGGCGGGCGCGGAGATCGAGCGCCTGGAGCTGGCCATCCGCCACGGCGTCCGGCCCGACGGCACCCCGCTCCTCTTCATGCCCGCCGAGGCGTACACCCACCTGAGCGACGCGGACCTGGGCGCCGTCATCGGCTACCTGCGCTCGCAGCCGGCGGTGGACACCACCCAGCCGGCCACCACGCTCGGGCCCATCGGGCGGCTGATCCTGGCCCGCGACGCCAAGGCGTTCATCGCGGCCGAGGTGGTGGACCATGGCGCCACCCCGCCGGCGAGCGTGACGCCGGAGCGGAGCGTGGCCTACGGGCAGTACCTGGCCAACATCGGCGGCTGCACCTCGTGCCACCAGGCGTCGCTCAAGGGCGGGCTCGAGCTCGGGCCGCCGGGGACGCCCAAGACCGCCGACATCTCCGCCACGGGGCGGGTGCGGCAGTGGAGCGAGGAGCAGTTCCGTGAGGCAATGCGGACGGGGGTGCGGCCGGACCAGACCACGATCAACCCGTTCATGCCGTGGCGGTCCTACCGGCACATGACGGACGAGGAGCTTGGGGCGATCTGGGACTTTCTCCAGTCCGCCTCGTAGGGAGGATTTTTTCGTGGGGAAAGCGCGGCCCTTTGGGCCGCGCCGGGTGGCGGGTTCCCGGGCTTCGGGGAAATGAAGAGGCGCGGCCCAGGGGCCGCGCATTCGATGAAGGGGGAAGGGCCCGGCGATGCCGGCCCCGCTTTTCTTCTTCAATGATGATAGGCATGGAGGGGAGCCACATCGCCCGGCGCCTGGTCGCCGAAGAGGAGCCTGCCCTCCCGGAAGCTGGCCCCGCGGAGCGCCAGCGCCAGCACCTGGCCCAGGTTCTCGCACGGATAGACCTCGATCATCTTGCGGACCTCGGCCGGCAGGTCCTCGAGGTCGGGCTCGTTGCGCTTGGGCAGCACGATCCGCGTGATCCCCGCGCGCACCGCGCCGAGCACCTTCTCCTTCACGCCGCCGATGGGCAGCACCTCGCCGCGCAGGGTGATCTCGCCCGTCATGGCGATGTCGTTCCGCACCGGGCGGCCCGACGAGCACCGACACCAGCGCGGTGGCCATCGTGACGCCGGCCGACGGGCCGTCCTTCGGGATGGCGCCGGCGGGGACGTGCACGTGCACGTCGCGCTCGGCGAAGGTCTCCTCGCGGATGTGGAGGCCGGCCGCGTGGCTGCGGGCGTAGGTCCACGCCGCGCGGGCCGACTCCTTCATCACGTCGCCGAGCTGGCCGGTGAGCACCAGCTCGCCCTTGCCCTTCATCATGCTGGCCTCGACGAACATGATGTCGCCGCCCACCGGCGTGTAGTACATGCCGGTGGCGACGCCGATCGCGTCCTCGGTGCCGGGGCGCTCGGGGTGCACCTTGGGGCGGCCCAGCAGGCCGTCCACCATCTCCGGCGTGATGCTGGCCGTTTCCACTTCCTTGGCCGCGATCTTCCGCGCGACCTTGCGGGCCAGCTTGCCGATCTCACGCTCGAGCTGGCGGACGCCGGCCTCGCGGGTGTACCCGGTGATCACCTCGCTCAGCGCGCCGTCGCTGATCTCGATCTGCTCGGCCGAGAGGCCCTGCTCCTCGAGCTGGCGCGGGATGAGGTAGTTGCGGGCGATGTGGAGCTTCTCCCGCTCGGTGTAGCCCGCAAACTCCACCGTCTCCATCCGGTCCAGCAGCGGGCCGGGGATGTTCTGGAGGAAGTTGGCGGTGCAGATGAAGAGCACCTCGCTCAGGTCGAACGGCATGCCGAGGTAGTGATCGGTGAAGCTGTCGTTCTGCGCCGGATCGAGCACCTCGAGCAGCGCGCTCGCGGGGTCGCCCTGGAAGGAGACGCCGAGCTTGTCCACCTCGTCGAGGAGGAAGACGGGGTTCTTGGTGCCGGCCTGCTTCATCCCCTGGATGATGCGCCCCGCCATAGCGCCCGTAGGTGCGCCGGTGCCCGCAGATGTCGGCCTCGTCGCGGGCGCCGCCTAGGGCCACGCGTACTTCCGCCCCATGGCGCGGGCGATGGACTTGGCCACCGACGTCTTGCCGACGCCCGGAGGACCCGTGAAGGGAGGATGGGGCCCTTGCGCGCGCCGTCGGCCTTCTGCTTCCGGGGCTTCGCGGCCTCGATCACGGAGGCGTCGGCCTCGGGCGCGTCATTCGTCACCGAAACCGTCCTTGGCGCGGGCGGCGAGCTCGCCCTCCATGGCGGCCTCGGCGTCCTCGGTCTTGGGGGCCGCCGCGGCCTGATTTGCTGCGCGCCTTGAGCTGGCGGACGGCGAGGAACTCCAGGACGCGGTCCTTCACGTCGCCGAGGGCGTAGTGGTCCTCGTCGAGGATGGTCAGCGCCTTCTGCAGGTCCAGCGACTCCTCGCTCCGCACGTTCCACGGCAGCTCGGCCACGGGGTCGAGGAAGGTGCGGATGACCTGCGCCTCCATGGACTCGCGGCCGATCCGCTCCAGCCGGGCAAACTCGCGGTCCACTTCCTTCCGCGCCTCGGGCGGGAGCTCGAGCAGGTCGAGCTTCTCGCGCAGCTCCTCGAGGTCGTTGCCGCCCTCGTCCTCGCCCAGCTCGCGGCGGATCTGCTTGAGCTGCTCGCGCAGGAACATCTCGCGCTGGCGCTCCCCCAGCTCCTCCTGGACCTGGGTCTTGATGTCTTCCTGCGCGTCGAGGACGGAGATCTGGCGCTGCACGTGGACCAGGACGCGGCGGAGCCGCTCCTCCACGGAGAGCGTCTCGAGCAGCGCCTGGCGCTGGCCGGGGTTGATGTCGAGGTAGCCGGCCACCAGGTCCGCGAAGCGGCCCGGCTCGTGGACGCCGGCCAGCACCTGCTGGACGACTTCCTCCGGCAGGCCCGACTTCTGGCCCAGCTCGGCGGCGCGGGCACGCGCCTCCCGGTAGAGGCCCACGAACGCCGGGTCCTCCTCGTTGAGCGGGCTCATCTCCTCGGCCTGGCGGACGATGGACTCGAGGTAGCCGTTCCGCTCCCCGATGTGCATGGCGATGCCGCGCGACTCGCCGTGGAGCAGGAGCTGCATCCCCGCCAGCCCCCGCTGCATCTGCCCGATGCGCGCAATGGTGCCGATGGTGTAGAGCCCCTCGGCCGCCACCTGCTCGGTGTTCGCCCGCTGGCTCACGGCGAAGATGAGCTTCTCCGGCGTGGCGAGCGCGGCCTCGATGGCGCGGAGCGTCCCGGGACGGCCGGCGCCGATCGGTGCGGTGATGCCCGGGAAGAGCACCACTTCACGGAGCGGCAGGACGGGCAGCACCAGGCGATCGCTGCGTTCAGACATTTATGGTTGCTCCAGGTTGCTGGCGTTATGGCAGTGCGTCTTGGTACAGGTACCCCATAGGGGCACGGGGCGTGCCACCGGGCGCGGGTGGCGGGATCCAGTCGGCGGAGCGTAGCTCCGCCGGTACGGGGTCCCCAAGGTGTAGACCGGGGCCGGGCGGGAAGTTCGGGAGGCTGATCGGTCAGGCATCCGGGCCCCCGGGAATCCGGCACCCGCCGGGGGCCGGCGTGACGAGTTGAAACGCAGGGGCTGCCAAACTCGTCTCCACCTTCCGGCGCGGACTGCCGAAGTGTCGGTAGCGCGTACGGGGTGTCCGACTCACCTTGTCCCCCCCGTCCTGTGCTGCTAAATCTATGACGCTTCTTCACCTACTCGATGACCGACCCAACTTCTCCGCTCGCCCCCCGGCTCAGTGACGCCCTTGGCGGCGCCTTCACCATTGAGGGCGAGATCGGGCGTGGGGGCATGGGCGTGGTCTACCGCGCGCGGGACGAGAAGCTCAAGCGCCGGGTGGCCATCAAGGTGCTCCCGCCGGAGCTGGCCTTCCAGGCCGAGATCCGGGCCCGCTTCACCCGTGAAGCGGAGACGGCGGCCCGGCTCTCCCATCCGCACATCGTTCCCATCTACGCCGTCGGCGAGGGCAACGGCCTCGTCTACTTCGTCATGGGGTACGTGGACGGGGAGTCGCTGGGCGGGCGGCTCAAGCGGCGCGGCAAGCTGCCGGTGGAAGAGGTGCGGCGGATCATGAAGGAGACCGCCGACGCGCTCTCCGCCGCGCACGCGCTCTCGGTCATCCATCGCGACATCAAGCCCGACAACATCCTCCTCGACGGCACCCGCGGCCGCGTCATGGTCACCGACTTCGGCATCGCCAAGGCGATGAGCGCCGGGTCGGGCGGGACGCTCACGAGTGCCGGTGTCGCCATCGGGACGCCGCAGTACATGAGCCCCGAGCAGGCGGCCGGCGAGAAGGAGATCGACGGGCGGAGCGACCTCTACTCGCTCGGCATCGTCAGCTACCAGATGCTCACGGGCAAGCTGCCGTTCACGGCGCCGAGCGTGGCGGGCATCCTGATGAAGCAGATCACGGAGATGCCGCCGTCGATCAGCGCGGAGCGGCCGGACTGCCCCGAGGACCTGGCGCTGGCGGTGATGCGCTGCCTGGAGAAGGACCCGGAGAACCGCTGGCCGTCGGCGGATGCGCTGCGGCGGGCGCTCGAGTCGCGCACGGTCACCAACTACCGGCCCACGGGCCAGACGCGGCGCGGCCTCACCGCCGCCAACCCCGCCTCCGACCGGCCGGACGTCTCGCCGCGGCGCAGCTCGGGGATGAGCCCGCAGATCCCCCAGAGCCCGCCGCTGGGCCGCCGTCCCCTGCCCCAGCGGCCGAGCCAGGCGCGCCCGGCGCCGAACGACGACTGGCGGGACCGGCTGGACCGGCACATGGACCGCGCCAGCCGCCGGATGGAGCGGCGGAGCGGCGGGACCGACACGCCGCTGCCGGTGCCGGATACCGGCGAGCCCAAGATCGTCCAGAAGACGCGGGCGCAGTTTGCGCGCTGGGCGGCGGTGTCGGCGGGCTGCTTCATGATCAACATCGCCACGGGGATGAACGAGCCGTGGTTCCTGTTCCCCACGTTCTTCATGGGGTTCGGGCTGGCCAACAGCTACAGCCGGCTCTGGCAGGCGGGCTACACCTGGCGCGACGTGCTGAACCGGCCGGCCGCGCCCGATGCCGTTGCCATCCCGAGCGGCAAGGGGGGCAAGGCAGTGCGCGCCCTCCCCGCGCCGCGGGCCGACGAGTACGGGCCGTTCCTGGGCCAGGTGATGCAGGCGCACACCGACCGGCAGGCCATCATCAAGCTGCTGGAGAAGATGTCGCCCGGGGAGCGGAACATGCTGCCCGAGGACGTGCCCGGCACGGTGGAAAGCCTGTACCAGCGGGCCACCGACCTGGCCAAGACGCTCTACTCCATGGACACCAACATGGACCTCCAGAGCCTGGAGCGGATTGACCAGCGCATCGAGGCCCTGAAGCGCGAGCCGGACGACGAGGAGCGCGGACGGCGGATGACGCTGCTGGAGCGGCAGAAGAAGACCATCGGCGACCTCCAGGGCCGGCGGGACCTCATCGCCAGCCAGCTCGAGAGCTGCATCCTGGCCATGCAGAACGTGCGCTTCGACCTGCTCCGCCTCCGCTCGGCTGATGCGGCCGCGGCGCTCGGCGACCTCACCATGGCCACCCAGCAGGCGCGGGCCCTGTCGCGGGACGTGGACAACGCCATCGTGGCGGCGGCGGAGATCCGGGAGGCGCTCGGGAAGGACTAGGGGGCTGGTTCGGGCGTTGGGCTGGGCTCGGCGTGTGGGGGTTCACCGCAGAGGCGCTGAGACGCGGAGGGCCGCAGAGGACCTGCCCGTAGATGATGGGCTCACCGCAGGGTGAGCCCGTGTTGTTTTTGTGAGTGCCTGGCGGGGATGGCGTCGCCCCCGTCCCCTTGCGGGGCCCCACCTAGAATTCTCTCCGCCTGGGTCGGCAATGCCCCGGGCCGGGCTCGATTCCCTCTGCGGCCCTCGGCGCCTCCGCGCCTCTGCGGTAAGACTGGCCGCGCCCCGCCCCCACTGTCTCCCAGATCGGGGGTTCTTCCGTGAGGGGGTCCGGTGGGTATATTCCCGCCCGTCTAAAGTTGCATTTTGGTTCATTCTTGGGGTGCCCGGGCGGTGAGGCGGGTGCCCCCATCCAATGACAAGTCAGCTGGAGGCTCCGCGATGTCCGTCGCCCGTCGGATTGTTGCTGGCCGCGCGCGTACCCTGGTGATGGGTGCGGTGGCGTCGGCGACCCTGCTCTCGGCCTGCGCCAAGAAGGACGAGGCGCCGCCGGCGCCGGCGGGCCCGCCGCTGGTGGCCATGGTCCGCGCGGCCGACTGGATGGGCAGCGAGTGGAGCGAGGACGCCATCAAGTTTGGCCTGAGCGAGATGGGGCTCGAGGAGGGGAAGGACTACGTCCTCAAGACCACCAGCGCCCAGGGCGACATCGCCACGCTGCCGAGCCTGCTCGACGCCGCGCGCGACGAGAAGGCGGCCGTGATCGTGGCGCTCCAGGATCCGACGCTCCAGGTGGCCGTGGAGCGGGTCAAGGACGTGCCGGTGGTCTTCCACCTGCTCTCCGACCCGTTCGCCATCGGCGCCGGCACCACCGACAGCGCCCACCTGCCGAACATCACCGGCGTCTACTCGCCCGGCTTCGGCGACCCGGAGCAGGAGCGCCGCGTGCAGCTGATCCGCCGCACGCTGCCCAAGGCCAAGAAGCTCGGCATCCTGTTCAGCCCCGACGAGGCGCTGTCGGTGAACCTCAAGGACAAGATGACCGGCTCGGCCCAGAAGGCGGGCTTCACGGTGGTGGCGCAGCCCATCGCCAGCGTGGCCGAGGCGGCCGCGGCGGCGCAGGCGCTGATGGCGCAGGGCGTGGATGCCATCGAGATCTACGGCAACGCGGCGCACACCGCGTTCGACGCCATCATCACGGCGGCCAAGGAGAAGAAGGTGCCGGTGTTCTCGTCGTCGCCGTTCGAGGTGATGAAGGGCGCGGTGGCGGCCTTCTACCCCGACTTCCAGGAGGGCGGTGTCGAGGCGGGCAAGATGATCGGGCGGATCATCAAGGGTGAGAGCCCGGCCGGGATCCCCTTCTTCCGGGTGGAGACCACCAAGCTCCTCGTGAACCCCAACACCGGCGTCCAGGTGCCGGCCGAGGTTGCCAAGGAAGGCACCGTGGTGGGCGCCCCCGCGGCGCCGTGACCTGACCTGATGCGGATGAGCGCAGCGCACGACGGCCTCGTGGCCGTCGTGACGATGACGGGCCGGCTCGATGGTGAGTCGGCTCGTCATCTTTCCGACACCATCGAGGACCTCCTCAGGGACGGCGCCCGGACCATCGAGCTGGACATGGCCGGGGTGACGTACCTGAGCTCGGCCGCGGCGCGGGTGCTGGCGCGGCGGTCGGAAGACCTCACCACGCTGCGGGGCAGCCTGCAGGTGGTGGCGCCCTCGGATGCGGCACGAGCGCTGCTGGCGGCGGCGGGGCTCGAGAGCTCGCTGATCCGGGAGGGGCGGCCCACCCGGCTGTCGATCTCGTCGGGCAAGTTCACGCAGTGGGGCCTGCCGGCCATCGACGCGCAGCACGGCAGCTACGAGGTGTCCCACTACGCGGAGGGCGGGGTGGCCGTCCGGGTGATCGGGAGCCCGGAGAGCCCGCTCACCCGCCCCTCCGATCCCGCCCGGGCCGAGCGGATCGAGTTCCCGCTCGGCAGCTTCGGCCTCGGGCTCGGGGCCATCGCGGACTCGCCCGAGGAGGCGCTGCCGCGACTCGGCGAGTTCATCGCGGCCGAAGGCGTCATCGGCTACCTGCCGACGGACGGCGCCACGGTCCCCGACTTCATGGTGAGCTACGCCGAGCGGGTGCCGGCGGCGGTGCTCTCGTCGGGGATCGTGTGGCAGGGGATGTTCACCGACCTGATCCGCTACTCCACCCAGCCCAACAGCGACGAGATCCCGCTGGCCGAGCTGTGCGAGGTGTGCCTCGAGATGGGGAACGCCGACGCGCTGGTGCTGGCCACGGTGGCGGAGGTGCGCGGCCTCATCGGCGCGAGCCTGCGGGTGCCGCCGACGCAGGTGGCGGCGGGGGCGGCGCTGCGGGACCTGGTGTCGTTCACGCCGGAGCCGTCGTATCCCGGGACCACGGCGCTCATCGTGGGCGTGGTGGCGCGGGGACACAGCGGGGCGGCGGGGATCCTGGGGCCGTACCTGCGGCCGCTCGACGCCGCGGGAACGGTGCGCGGGCACCTGCATGCCGCGGTGTTCCCGTACTCGCCGGTGCCGCAGCGGACGGTGATGCTGCCGGCGCTGGTGGGGCGCCTGTTCCAGACGCTGCCGCTCCGCGCGGTGCTGCACCTGGTGCAGGACCTCCGGCCGCAGGACGGCGCGGGAACCACGTCGCTGCTGCGCGGGGTGTGCTGGACGGCGAAGGTGACGGACGTGGAGGGCATCGGATGAGCCTCCTCCTCTCCTCGCTGGCGATGGGCATCCTGCTGGCGCTGCTGAGCCTCGGGGTGTTCGTGTCGTTCCGGATCCTCCGGACGCTGGACCTGACGACGGATGGCGCGTTCACCATCGGCGGGGCGGTGAGCGGGGCGCTCCTCATGGCGGGACTCCCGCCCATCGTGACGATCCTGGCCGGGGGGATCGCAGGCGCGCTGGCCGGCGTGGTGACGGGGCTGATCCACACCCGGGGCAAGGTGGACGCCATCCTCTCCGGCATCCTGGTGACGACAGGGCTCTACTCCGTCACCTACTGGACCATGGGTGCGGGCAACCTCTCGCTGGCGAGCAAGCACACGCTGTTCGACCAGATCGCCGACCTGGTGCCGGCGCTGCCGCGGGACGTGGGCGCCATCGTGGTGCTGGTGGGGCTCGTCGGCTTCATGGCGGGGGTGTTCGGGATCTTCGTGAACACCGACCTCGGGCTGGCGCTCCGCTCCACGGGCAGCAACGCGCGCATGGCCAAGGCGCAGGCCATCGACACGGCGCTGGCCACCACGCTGGGCCTGGCGCTGGCCAACAGCGGAGTGGGCATCTCGGGTGCGCTGATGGTGCACTACACCGGCTTTGCCAACGTGCAGAACGGCGCCGGGATGATCGTCACCGCGCTGGCGAGCATCATCCTCGGCGAGGCGCTGTTCTCGCAGCGGACCATCCGGCGGCGGCTGCTGGCGGCGCTCATGGGCGCGGTGGCGTTCCGGCTGATGGTGGCGGCGGTGCTCCGGATGGGCTTCGACCCCAACGCTCTCAAGCTGTTCACGGCGCTCTTCGTGCTGCTGGCGCTGCTCCTGCCGCGCTGGTTCCCGCGGTTCCGGAGGGCCCATGGATAGCCCGGCGGTGGAGGTGCGCGGCCTGGCCCACGTGTTCAACCGGGGCACGCCGTACGAGACGGCGGCGCTCCAGGGCGTGGACCTGGTGCTCGAGCCCGGCGCCTTCGTGGTGGTGCTCGGCAGCAACGGCTCGGGGAAGTCCACGCTGCTCAACGCCATCGCGGGGTCGCTGATGGCGGAGGCGGGGACCATCGCCATCGACCGGACCGACATCACGCGCTGGCCGGAGCACCAGCGGGCCAAGCTGATTGCGCGGGTTTTCCAGGATCCGTTCGCCGGGACGGCGGCGGACATGAGCGTGTTCGAAAACCTCTCCATTGCCTCGATGCGCGGGCAGCGGCGCTGGCTGGCGCGGGCGCTCTCGGGAGCGCGGCGGCGGGAGCTCACCCGGCAGGTGGCGTCGCTCAACCTGGGGCTCGAGAACAAGCTCGACACGCCGATGGGGCTCCTCTCGGGCGGCCAGCGGCAGGCCATCACGCTGCTCATGGCCATCATGGAGCGGCCGAGCCTGCTGCTGCTCGACGAGCACACGGCGGCGCTCGACCCGCGGAGCGCGGAGACGCTGCTCCGCCTCACGCAGAGCGTGGTGTCCATGGCGCGGCTCACCACGCTCATGGTGACCCACTCCATGCCGCAGGCCGTGCGCCTCGGCGACCGGATCATCATCATGCACCGCGGCCAGGTGGCCTACGACATCCAGGGCGCGCAGAAGCGCCGGGTGCGGGTGGAGGACCTGCTGGACCGCTTCGAGGAGCTGCGCCGGCGCGACCTGCTCGACGCCGAGGCGGCGGAGATGCTGCGCGAGTCGTACCTCTGATGGCCGCCGTCGGGCTGTGGGGCGGGTGGCACCTGCTCTGCTTCGGGATTGCGCTGCCGGTGGCGGCGTACGCGAGCCGGCGGAAGCTGGCCACGCAGCCGCTCCCGCCCCGGGTGCCGTTCTTCACCAGCGTCATCGTGCAGCAGCTGCTGTTCCTCGTCATCTCGCTCGGGGTGGCGTGGGGAGAGGGGATCACGCTCTTTCCCGCGGCGCTGCCGGGCGCGGTGCCCCTCGGCGCGACGCTGCTCCTGCTCGTGGTGGCCTGCGTGGGGATGCGGCCGTCCTGGATCAAGGCCGTGCGGGACCGGGAGCCGCGGGTGCACCTGACGAGCCCGCGGACGACGCCCGAGCGGCGGTTGTGGGTGGCGCTGTCCCTGGCGGCGGGGATCGGGGAGGAGCTCACCTATCGCGGGGTGCTGTACGTGCTGCTCTGGCGGCTCACCGGCTCCGTGGCGGCGGCAGCACTCCTCTCGGCGTTCTTCTTCGGGGCGGCGCACGTGGTGCAGGGGTGGAAGGCCATCTGGATCACGGCCGTGTTCGGGCTGGTGGCGCAGGGGCTCACGCTGTGGAGCGGGTCGCTGTATGCGGCCATGGTGCTGCACGTGGGGTACGACGTGGTGGCCGGCCTCGCCTATGGCCGCCTTGCCGAGCAACTCCGCTACGACTCAGCCGTCGTCGATCCCTCGGAAGCACGTACGTAGCGGCCGGACATCCGGCCGCGCGCGAAGCGCGTCGTGCGCGTAGGTCGTGCGCTGGCTCGGCTTCGTCGGAGGGTGGGGGGCGCCGGGCGCTTCGAGGGGGTGGGCCGGTACTTGGGCGTCGGATGCATACGCGCCCCTGCCCCCCACCCCTCCTCCTCAGCCGGCCCCGGGCATCGAGGGGGAACGACAAAGGGCCGCCGGTGGCGGCCCTTTGCGTTCTTCGGGGATTGGCGTCAGTAGCCGACGATCTCTTCCATGGCGGCGCGGAGGGTGCCGACCTGAGGCAGGATCACGTCCTCCAATTCCGGGGCGTAGGCCACGAAGGTGTCGGTGGCGGCCACGCGGCGGACCGGGCGCGTCGAGCCACTCGAACGCCTCCTGGGCGATGCGCGCGGCGATCTCGGCGCCATAGCCCCAGGAGAGGCTGTCCTCGTAGGCCACGATGACGCGGCTGGTCTTCCGGACGGACTCGTAGATGGTGTCCCAGTCCACCGGGTTGAGCGTGCGGAGGTCGATGACCTCGGCGCTGATGCCGCGGGTCTCCTCGAGCTCCTTGGCCGCCACCAGGGTCCGCTGCACCACGGCGCCGTAGGTGATCACCGTGACGTCCGAGCCCTCCTTCACCACCCTGGCCTTGCCGAAGGGGATCATGAAGTTGGGGCCGGGGTTCGGCGACTTGTTGTAGGTCTGGCGGTAGAGGTGCTTGTGCTCGAGGAAGAGCACCGGGTCCTCGCTCCGGATGGCGGTGCGGAGGAGGCCGTTGGCGTCGAGCGCGGTGGCGGGGCAGACCACGCGGAGGCCGGGGACGCCGGTGAAGATCGCGGCGCCCGTCTGCGAGTGATAAACGGCGCCGCCCTTGAGGTAGCCGCCGTACGTCACGCGCACCACCACCGGGCTCGCGAAGGCGTTGTTGCTGCGCCAGCGCATGAGGGCCAGCTCGTTGCGGAGCTGCATGTAGGCCGGCCAGATGTAGTCGAAGAACTGGATCTCGACCACCGGCTTGAGCCCGCGCGTGGCCAGCCCGATGGCCCGGCCGATGATGTTGGCCTCGGCCAGCGGCGAGTTGTAGACGCGGTCGCCGCCGTAGGCGCGCTGCAGGCCCCAGGTGACCTTGAAGACGCCGCCCTTCCCCTTCACCTCGCCGAGGTGCTGCTCGCGGGTGGCATCGGCCACGTCCTCGCCGAAGACGACGATGCGCGGGTCGCGCGCCATCTCGTCCTTGAGGCAGGCATTCAGCAGGTCCACCATGGTGGTGGGGTCGCCGCTGAAGCGGGGGTCGTCCTCGGTGTCGAACTGCTCCGAGGTGGGGTCCACGTCGGGGCTGTAGACGAAGTCGTACACCGAGTCGAGCGGCGGCTGCGGGGAGGCCAGCGCCACGTCGGCGGCCAGCTGCACCTCCTCCTCCACCTGCTTCCGGATCCCGTCGAGCTCCGCCTCGGTGGCCAGCCCCTGCGCGATGAGCCAGGCGGGGAAGCGGGTGAGCGGGTCCTTCGCCGCGTCGGCCTGCCGCTCGCTGGGCGGGCGGTAGAGGATCTCGTCGTCGGACAGAGAATGGCTGTAGGGGCGGATCACGTGGGCGTGCACCAGCGCCGGGCCCTTCCGGGCGCGGGCGTAGTCCACGGCCTTCTGCAGCACCTCGAACGACGCGACGGGATCGCAGCCGTCCACTTCCTGGATGTAGAGGTGCGGGAAGCCCGTCAGCAGCTTGCTGATGGAGCCGCCCGGGGTGTTGACCTCCACCGGCACCGAGATGGCGTAGCCGTTGTCCTCGATGACGTAGACCACCGGCAGCTTGAGGTTGCAGGCGGTGTTGATGGACTCCCAGAACTCGCCCTCGCTGGTGGTGCCGTCGCCGGAGGAGACGAAGACCACTTCATCACCGTTGGGGCCGGCCACGCTGTCCGCCATGCCCTGCACCTTGGAGTAGCGGAGCCACGCCTCGGCGCAGCCCACCGCCTGCAGGAACTGCGTCCCGGTGGGGCTCGAGGCGCTGACGATGTTCAGCTCCTTGTGCCCGAAGTGGGACGGCATCTGGCGGCCGCCGCTGTTGGGATCCTCGGCGGCGCCGACGGCCGAGAGCAGCATCTCGGTGGCGTCATGTCATGCCGAGCCCCAGACAGAGGGCGCGGTCGCGATAGTAGGTGTAGAACCAGTCGTAGCCGGGGCGGAACACCTTGGAGGCCGCGGCGAGCACCGCCTCGTGGCCGGCGCCCGAGATCTGGAAGAAGATCTTGTTCTGGCGCTTGAGCTGGATCTCGCGGTCGTCAATGCGGCGCGAGAGGACGATGAGGCGGTAGATGTCGAGGAGATCGGCCTTGGCGAGCGTTCGGGCCGTCTTCGGGGTGCCGCGGGTCCGGGTAGCCATGGCGGTAAGATCGTGACCGGGGTGGGGGATCGGTAGGGGCGACCGTGACCGGCCCGGGACACCTGGATGGTGCGGAACCGCAGGAAGCGGTCGTGAAGCGGCCCCGAACGGAAGGCGGGGCCGCGAGCAGGAACCGGGCGGGCGAGGCCCGGCCATACGGACGGCCGCGAGCCCCGGGGCTCCCCGGGCCGATCTCGGCACCCCCTCACCCAGAACCCGCGTCTCCATGCGATTGCCTGGATCGCCGGCCGCCGCGCTCGGCGCGCTGGCAGCCGGCGCGGGTCCTCGCTGGCTGACCTGAGCGCGTGGACCATCGATGCCGCGCGCCGCGGGGCGCCGGGGCAGTTCGTGCAGCTGGCGGACGGAATGACGCACTACGAGGTGGCGGGGCCGGATACGGGCCGGGTGGTGGTGCTGGCGGCGGCGTTCTCGGTGCCGGCGTACCTCTCCGACACGCTGTTCCAGCAACTGGGGCGGGCGGGGTTCCGCGCGGTGCGGTTCGACTACTACGGCCGCGGCTGGTCCGACCGCCCGATGGTCACGTACGACCTGGCGCTCTTCGACCGGCAGATCGCCGGCCTGCTCGACTCGCTCCGGATCGCGGGGCCGGTGGACGTGATCGGGCTGTCGTTCGGCGCGGCGATCGTCACCGACTTTGCCGAGGCGGCGCCGAGGCGGGTGCGGTCGCTGACGTACATCAACCCGGTGTTCAACGCGCGTCGCCAGCTGCCGCCCCAGGAGCGCTCGGCGCTGCGCTGGAGCATCCACATGGTGCTCCGGGGCGGGCTCGAGCGAATGGCGGCGGGGCAGATGGAGGACTTCTACCGCCCGGAGCGCCACCCCGACTGGGTGGCGCGCTACCGGGAGCAGTTCCGGGTCAAGGGAACCCGTGAGGCATTGCGGCGGACCCGTGCCGCCATCGCCGTGGCGCCGGACCAGGCGGAGCAGCTGCGGCGGGTGGGCGGGGACCCGCGGCCGGTGCTGGTGGTGTGGGGGCGGGAGGACGGCGGGGTCACCCGTCCCGACATCGACGCCCTGCTCGGCGCCATGCCCCGCGCCACGCTCGTGGCGGTGGACTCGGCGGGGCACTTGCCGCACCTGGACCGGCCGGAGGTGGTGGTGCCGTCGGTGCTCGATTTCTATCGCAGGTCGGCCATGCCAGAGTCCGAGACCCGACCGCTTGGGGATGCCCCAACGTAGCCGGTTCAAGGGGCCCGAGCCGGGCCCGCACCACCGTGATCTGCGCCGCCATCCGTGACGGCACCACGACCAGAAAGCGCTCGAACGCGGCGCGCCCCTGAACCGAGTCACCCGCGTGGTACGCCACCACGCGGAGAAGATCGGGGAGCGCGACCCTGGGGCCGCACGAACAACGAAAAAAGGGGGCGGCCGGTGGTCGCCCCCTTTGTTGCATGGGCAGCAGAAGAAGATGAGCTGCGATCCGGTCAGGGCGCCCGCTGATAGCGGATCACCCCGCCCACCACGGTCAGGTTCACGCGCGCCTCGTTGAGCGTCTCGGGCGGCACGGTGAGGAGGTCCCGGTCGGCGATCACGAAGTCGGCGCGGTAGCCCGGGGCCAGCTTGCCGCGGCCGTGCTCGGCGAAGGTGGCGTAGGCATTCCCCGCCGTGTAGGCGCGGAGCGCGTCCTCAATGCCGATCTTCTCCTCGGGAATCCACCCGCCCGGGTTCTTCCCGTCCAGCGTGCGCCGGGTGACGGCGGCGTACAGGCCGAGCATCGGGTCGAGCGACGCCACGGTCCAGTCGGAGCCGAAGGCCATGGTCACGCCGGCGTCGAGCAGGTGCCGGAAGACGTAGCTGTCGGTGACGCGGGCGCCGAGCCGCTTGCCGGCCCAGCGGCCGTCGTCAATGGCGTGGAGCGGCTGCATGGAGGCGATGACGTGCTGCCGCGCCATGGCGCCCACCTCCTCCAGGCGCAGGTGCTGGGCGTGCTCGATGCGGAAGCGGCGGTCGCGCTCGCCGTGAGCACTGGCCACGCTGTCGTAGATGCCGAGGACCAGGGCGTTGGCCTTCTCGCCGATGGCGTGCACCACCACCTGGAGCCCGGCCGAGTCGGCGCCGCCGATCCAGGCGCGGAGGGAATCCTCGGGGGTGACGAGGAGGCCGCTGGTGCTGGGGTCGTCGCTGTAGGGTTCAAAGAAGAGCGCGGTGGTGCTGCCGAGCGAGCCGTCGATGTAGCCCTTCACGCCGGCCAGGCGGATCCAGTCGTCGCCGGGGCCCCGGGTCTTGAGGCTGTCGGCCACGCGGCGCCAGTCGGCCAGGGAGGGATAGACGCTGAAGCGGAGGCCGAGCTTGCCGGCGGCCTTGGCGCGGAAGAGGCCCGCCACTTCCTCCCAGCGGGCACTCACGGTGCTCACCGCGGTGACGCCGTGCTCCAGGGCGTGGCGGGTGGCGCGCTCGAGCGCGGCGTCCACCTGCGCCTCGGTGTAGGCGGGCTGGGCGGCGAAGACGGGGTTCTGCGCCTCGTCCTTGAGGACGCCGGTGGGCTCGCCGGTCGTCTTGTCGCGGACAATGGTCCCGCCCGGGATCTCCGGCGTGGCGCGGGTGATCCCCGCCGCCTTGAGTGCCAGGGAGTTGGCCAGCGCCATGTGCCCGTCGAGCCGCTGCACGAAGACGGGATTCCTGGGCGTCACCGAGTCGATCCACGACCGCTCGGGCAGCGGGGCGCCGGGCCAGTTCTCGTGGTCCCAGTTGCCGCCCAGGATCCACTCGCCCGGCTGCCGCTCGGCCGCGAAGGCCTTGAGCCGGCCCACGAACTCCTCCTTGGTCTGCGCGTCGCGCAGGTCGATGCTGGCGAGCTGGAAGCCGCCGTCGAGGAAGTGGAGGTGGCCGTCGGCGAAGCCCGGGGTCACGAGGCCGGCGCCGGCCGGGATCACCTGGGTGCCCTCGCCCGCGTAGCGAACGGCGTCGGCGCTGTCGCCCACCATGAGGATGGTGTCGCCGCGGGTGACGAGGGCCTGGGCCAGCGGCTGGGTGGAGTCGCCGGTCCAGATCTTCCCGTAGACGATGAGCGTGGCCGGGGCCGGCTTGGTGCCGCTGCAGGCGGCGAGCAGCACCAGGGCGGCGGCCAGCGGACGGATTCGGGGCATCAGCGGCTCCGGGGAAGGGTGTTGGCGCCGAGGAGGTCCCGGACGTCGAGGAGGATCTCCAGCATCAGCTGGTCACGCTGGTAGCCGGCGTCGAGCTCCTCCATCCGGCGGAGCTGCTGGTCGGCGCGGGCGCGCTCGTACTGCTCCCGGTAGGCGGACTCGAGGTTGGCGAGGATCTGGTCGCGGGGGCGCATGGCGAGACTCGGCGCGCCAATCCGGCGCGCGGCTGGGGGGAATGCATGATGGCTCGGGACCTGATGGAGGTATAGCTTACAGCGGACTCCAACCCCCTGTCACCATGCGCCTCGTTCCGCTGCTCCTCGTGGTGGGTGCCACCGCCCTCGCCGCGCAGGCCAAGCCCCGGCCCCGGGCGCTCGGCATCCCGTTCAACGGCACCCCGGGCCCCCTCAACGCCATCACCGACGTGACCGGCGTGGAGGTGGGCCAGGTGACGCTCATCGAGGGACAGGGCCGCCTCCGGGTGGGGCGCGGGCCGGTCCGCACGGGGGTCACCGCCATCTTCCCCCGCGGCCGCCGCGACGGCCGGCCGGCCATGGGCGCCTGGTGGACCCTGAACGGCAACGGCGAGATGACGGGCACCACCTGGCTGCAGGAGTCGGGCTTCCTGTGGGGGCCGGTGCTCATCACCAACACCCTGAGCGTGGGCGTGGTGCGCGACGCGGTCATCGACTGGGCCGTGCGCCGCGGCTACGACGACTTCCTCTGGGCCCTGCCCGTGGTGGCCGAGACCTACGACGGCGGCCTCAACGACATCAAGGGCATGCACGTCACCCGCGAGCACGCCTTCCAGGCGCTCGACGCCGCCAAGGGCGGCCCGGTGGCCGAGGGCAACGTGGGCGGCGGCACCGGCATGGTGTGCAACGGGTTCAAGGGCGGGATCGGCACCTCGTCGCGGAAGCTCAGCGTGGAGGCGGGCGGGTTCACGGTGGGGGTGCTGGTGCAGTGCAACTACGGCGGCCGACGCCGCTTCAGCGTGGCCGGGGTGCCGGTGGGCGCCCAGATCACCGGCGCCGACAACTGCGTGGCCCTCCCCGACCCCTCGGAGCCCTGGCTCCGCGACGAGCCCCGCTGCGACGCCCCCGGCCGGAGCGACCGCGAGAGCGGCCGCACCGAGCTCGGCTCCATCATCGTGGTGCTGGCCACCGACGCGCCGCTCTTGCCGCACCAGCTCCAGCGCCTGGCCAAGCGGGTGGCGCTGGGCATCGGCCGCCTGGGCGGGATCGGCGGCGACAGCTCGGGCGACATCTTCGTGGCCTTCTCCACCGCCAACGCCGGCGCCGCGGCGCCCGACTCGGCGGTGACGGTGCAGATGTGGCCCAACGACCGCATCAACCCGCTGCTCGAGGCCACGGTGGACGCCACCGAGGAAGCCATCATCAACGCCATGGCCGCCGCCGAGACCATGGACGGCGCCGACGGCTACCGGGTGTACGCGCTGCCGATGGACCAGGTGGTGACCTTGCTCCGGCGCGCGGGGCGGATTCCGTGAGCCGGCCGGTGGCGCTCGTGACGGGCGCGTCGGGCGGGATCGGGCTGGAGCTGGCGCGCCTGGCGGCCAAGGACGGGCACGACCTGGTGCTGGTGGCACGCACCACGCCCAAGCTCGAGGAAGTGGCGAAGTACCTGGCCGGCATGTACGGCATTTCGGCGCAGGTGCTCACCGCCGACCTGGCCGATCCCGCCGCCCCCCGGGTCATCGTGGACGAGCTGACTCGCCGCGGCATCACCGGGGTCGACGTGCTGGTGAACAACGCCGGCTTCGGCGACTGGGGCCTCTTCGGCCGGGCCGACCTGGAGCGGCAGCTGGCCATG
>JBGAOL010000413.1:0-3542 GCA_044221825.1 Gemmatimonadales bacterium | reverse complement strand
GGCACGGCACTGCTCACCGCGGCGGCGCCCGGCGTGCTGGACACCGTGCCGGTGGTGGTGATGCAGGCGCCGGCGCTGCTCACCATCGTCTTCGGCGACCGGCAGAGCTCCAACCCCGGCGGCACCCTCCCCACCCCGCTCACCGTGCAGGTGACCGACGCGCTCCACCACCCCATCCCCGGCGTGGACGTGAGCTTCGCGGCCGGCCCCGAGGGCGGCAGCGTGGGGAGCCCCACCGTGACCACCGGCTTCGAGGGCATCGCGGGCAGCGCCTTCACCCTCGGCGGGACCACGGGCACCTACACCGCCACCGCCAGCATCGCCGGCACCGCGCTTTCCGCCAGCTTCACGCTCCGCACCGCCGGGCCCTTCGACCTCGAGCTCTGGTGGCTCGGCCCCGCCGACTCCGCCGTCCAGCAGGCCTTTGCCGACGCCGAGGAGCGCTGGGAGTCGATCATCACCGGGGACCTGCCGGACGACTACGCCCTCATCCCCGCCTACTCCTGCGGTGTCAATCCCGACGTGGACCGCCCGCTCGACGACCTGCTCATCTTCGTCAGCATCACGCCCATCGACGGCCCCGGCGGCGTCCTCGGCCAGGCCGGGCCCTGTTTCTACCACGAGGTCGGCGGGCTCCCCGCCGTCGGCTCCATGTTCTTCGACGCTGACGACCTCGCGGGCCTGGCGCAGTCCGGGCAGCTGGAGGCCGTGGTGCTGCACGAGATGGGGCACGTGCTGGGCTTCGGCACCCACTGGAACGCGCTGGGCCTGCTGGTGGACCCGGCGCTCCAGGGCGGCACCGACCCGCACTTCACCGGCACCCTCGCCACCGCCGAGTTCGAAGCGGCGGGCGGCTCCGGCTACGTGGCCGGCGCCAAGGTGCCGGTGGAAGACCAGTACGGCCCCGGCACCGCCGACGGCCACTGGCGGGAGAGCGTGTTCCTCACCGAGCTGATGACCGGCCTCCTCGACTTCGGCGGCACGCCGCTCAGCGCCATCACCATCGCGTCGTTCGCCGACCTGGGCTATACGGTGGACGGCACGCAGGCGGAGCCGTTCTCCCTGGTGATTCCGGCCATCCAGCCCCAGGGCGTGCGGCGCGTGCCGCTTGGTCGCGACGTGCTCCGCTTCCCGCCGCGCCGCCTGGACCGGCGCGCCCGGATCCAGCCGCCGTACCGGCCGCCCCCGGGGCCCTGAGTCGCCGCCCAGCGAATCCGCTCGAGGGACCGGTGCCTGCCGGTCCCTCGCTCGCTTGCGTAGGACCTGGTCCGCCACCGCCGGGATGGGGGTTGGAGTGTGCGCGCCTTTCGGCCCTCTGTCTTCGGATGGTCCCGGGGCGCATATTGAGGCACCCCCATGCCCCGCCACGCGCCCCGTTCCATCCGCCGGCGACTCGTCGCCGTCGTGGTCCTGGCCACCCTGCCCGCGCTCCTGTTAGGCGTGCAGCGCGTGCGTGAGCGTCAGGCGGTGGTGGAGCGGCTGGGCCAGGACGCGGCGCGGGTCTACCTGCAGGCGGTGCGCACCCGGCTCCTGCAGCTCGAGAGCGGCACCCGGCAGCTCCTGCTGGGCCTGGCTCGGCTCCCCGCCATCCGTGAGGCAAACCCCGCCACCTGCGGCCAGCTGCTCTCCTCGCTGCAGCCGGCCTTTGCCGAGTACGGCAACCTCGGACTCGGCGAGCCTGACGGCACCCTCATCTGCAACACCCGGCGCCCCGACACCACGCTCCGCCTGACGGACCCCGCCATCGCGCGCGTGGTGGCCACGGGCCGGCCCGCCATGTCCGGCGTGGACTTCGGGCCCATCGCGCGGGAGTACGTGGTGCTGCACCTGGCGCCGGTGCTCGACGAGCGGGGCCGGGTGGTGCGCATCATCGGCATCTCGATCAGCATGCGCTGGCTCTCGGGGCGCTTCGCCGAGTTCGGGCTGCCGGCGGGCTCGTCGGTGGCGCTCGAGGACGCCGAGGGCCGCTACCTCGCGCGCTGGCCCGACTACGACAAGTGGGTCAACAAGGTCTATCCCCGCTCCGACTCGCTGGCCCAGGCCTTCTTCGCGGGCCGCGCCGGCGACGAGGCCTTCTTCCGCACCAACGGCCCCGACCACGTCAACCGCCTGTACGCGCTGGCGCGGCTTCCCGACCCCGATGGCGGCCCCAACCTGCGCTATCTCTGGGTGGGGGTCCCCGCGCAGCCACTCATGGCCGCGGCGCTCCGGACCGAGCTCTTCCACCTGGCCCTGCTGTTCCTGCTGGTGGTGCTCGGCAGCCTCATTGCCTGGCAGCTGGCCGACCGCCTGGTGGTGCGCCCCGCCGCCGCCCTCGCCGCCACCGCCGCCCGCCTCGCCGAGGGCGACTTCTCCGCCCGCTCCGGCCTGGTCCACGGCGAGGACGAGATGGGCCGCCTGGGCCGGACCCTCGACGGCATGGCCACGGCCCTCGCCGAGCGCGACGCGCGCCTGGAGCAGGGCCGCCGCCAGCTCGAGGCCACCGCCGACGCGCTCCGCGCCAGTGAGCAGCGCTTTGCCCGCGCCCTCGAGGCGGCCGAGGAAGGCCTCTGGGAGTACGACCACCTGCGCGACGTGCTCACGCCGAGCCCGCGCTTCGCCGCCATGGTCGGTAGCTCCCCCGCGGAGCTGGCGGGCCCCTTCGCGGGGATGATGGCCCGGATCCATCCCGAGGACCGGCCCACCTTCCAGCGCGCCGTGGAGCTGCACGAGGCGGGGCAGGCCCCGCGGGTGCAGGCGGAGTTCCGCATGCGCCACGCCGACGGCCGCTGGCGCTGGATGGCCACGCAGGGCCGCGTGGTGGAGTGGGGCGCCGACGGGAAGCCGCGCCTCGCCGTGGGCACGCAGGTGGACGTCACCGAGCGCCGGCAGCTCTCCGAGCAGCTGCAGCACGCCCAGCGCCTGGAGGCGGTGGGACAGATGACGGGCGCCGTGGCGCACGACTTCAACAACCTGCTGCAGGTCTTCTGGGCCAACCTCGAGGAGCTCCGGCTGGACCACCCCGAGATGGCCGGCGAGGAGGCGTTTGCGCAGCTGCGCCAGCACCTGGAGCGGGCCCGGCAGATGACCACCCACCTCCTGCAGTTCAGTCGCCGCGAGCCCACGCTGGTCACCGCCATCGATTTCCACGCCACCATCGGCGGCTGCCTCCCGATGCTCCGCCGCGCGGTGGGGCCGGAGGTGCTGGTGGACACCGACCTGGCCCCCGGCACCGTGCAGGTCCGGGGCGACGCGGTGCGCTGCGAGCAGGTGCTCCTCAACCTGGCCATCAACGCCCGCGACGCCATGCCGAAGGGCGGCACCCTCACCCTGGCCACCCGCCCCGTGGGCGTGGAGGACGCCGGGCCGCTGGCGGAGGCCGGGCTGCCGCCCGGGCCCTACATGGAGCTGACGGTCACCGACACCGGCCTCGGCATGGCGCCCGAGGTGGCGGCCCGCATCTTCGACCCGTTCTTCACCACCAAGGGCCCGGAGAAGGGCACCGGCCTCGGGCTCAGCACCGTGTACGGCATCATCACCCAGTGCGGCGGCCACATCCGCGT
>JBGAOL010000412.1:0-3553 GCA_044221825.1 Gemmatimonadales bacterium | reverse complement strand
ACGCGGGGCCGCGCCCGCAGCCACGGGGGCCGCGGTTGGCGCGTTCTCGAGGTCGCGCAGCACGATGCGGCCGTCGGGCCCCGTCCCCTGCAGCATGCCGAGGTCGAGCCCTCGCTCTGCCGCCACCTTCTTCGCCAGCGGCGAGGCTTTCACGCGGGCGTCCGGGCTCCGGGCGGGAGCCGTGGGCGCGGGCGCCAACGCCTCACCCTGGGCCTTGGTCGGCGCCGGCGTTGGAGCTGCCTTCGGGGCCGGCGCGGCGGCGGCCGCCTTCGGCGCGGCCGCGGGCTTGGCCGCGGGCGCGGCACCCGCGATCGCGCTCACGTCCTCCCCCGCCTCGCCGATCACGCCGACGACGTTCCCCACCGGCACCGTGGTCCCCGGCGCGATGAGCTGCTTGAGCAGCACCCCGCCCGCGCGCGCCTGCAGGTCCATCACCGCCTTGTCCGTCTCCACCTCGGCGAGGATCTCCCCGGGCGACACCGCGTCGCCTTCCTTCTTCTTCCACTCCACCAGGCGTCCCTCTTCCATGGTGGGCGAGAGCGCCTCCATCAGCACCTTGGTCGCCATCTTAGTAATGATCCCCTAGGTAGGCGCGGCCCTTGGGCCGCGCCGGTCAGTCCAGGTACAGGACCTTCTTCACGGCCCCCGCGATCCGCTCCACCGACACCTTCGCCGCCTTCTCCAGGTGCTTGTTGTACGGCATCGGCACGTCCGCGCTCGTCACCCGCACCACCGGCGCGTCCAGGTCGTCGAACGCCTGCGACTGGATCTCATCCACCACCTGCGCCCCCACGCCCGCGAAGTACCACCCCTCCTCGGCCACCACCGCGCGGTGGGTCTTCCGCACCGAGGCCAGCACCGTCGCCACGTCGAGCGGGCGGATGGTGCGGAGGTCCACCACCTCCACGCTGATCTCCTCGGCCGCGAGCTGGTCGGCCACCTTCAGGGCCAGCGCCACCGTCTTGCCCCAGCACACGATGGTCACGTGGTCGCCGGCGCGCTTCACCTCCGCCACGCCGATCGGCACCACGTGCTCCCCCTCGGGCACCTCGCCCTTGGTGTTGTAGAGCATCTCGCCTTCCATGAACACCACCGGGTCCGGGTCGCGGATGGCCGCCTTGAGCAGGCCCTTCGCGTCCGCCGGCGTGGCCGGGATCACCACCTTGAGCCCCGGGATGTTGGCGTACATGCTCTCGAAGTTCTGCGAGTGCTGCGCCCCCAGCTGCAGCGCCGCGCCACAGGGGCCGCGGAAGACGATCTGCATCGGCACCTGCCCGCCCGACATGTAGCGGAGCTTGGCCGCGCTGTTGACGATCTGGTCGATGGCCAGGAGCGCGAAGTTCCACGTCATGAACTCGATGACGGGCTTGAGCCCCACCATCGCCGCGCCGATGCCCACGCCGGCGAACCCCAGCTCGGTGATGGGCGTGTCCACCACCCGGTTGGGCCCGAACTCCTCCAGCAGCCCGCGGCTCACCTTGTAGGCGCCCTGGTACACGCCCACTTCCTCGCCCATCAGGAACACGTCGGCGTCGCGCGCCATCTCCTCGCGGAGGGCCTGGTTGAGCGCGTCGCGATAAGTCAGGGTCGGCATCGGTCGCTCACTCGCTCGCCTGGGGGGCGTACACGTCGGTGTAGAGCTCCGCCGGCTCCGGGTCGGGGCTCGAGTCGGCGAAGTCGTAGGCGTCCTGCACCTCCGCCTTCACCTCGGCGTCCATCTTCTCCATGGTGGCGTCGTCGATGATGTTCTCGGCCCGCAGCTTGTCGGCCCACAGCGAGATGGGGTCGCGCTTCCGGTGCGCCTCCACCTCTTCCTTGGTGCGGTAGTGGCCGTGGATCGGGTCGCTCATGGAGTGGCCCACGAAGCGATAGGTGCGGATCTCGAGCAGGGTGGGGGAGGCCGGCCGGCGGGCGCGCACCACCGCGCGGTCCATGGCCGCCATCACCTCGCCCAGGTCCTGGCCGTCCACCACCTCGCGCGCCATGTCGTAGGAGCTGGCCCGCTCGGAGATGTTCCAGGTGGCGGTGGCGCGGTCCAGCGCCGTGCCCATGCCGTAGCGGTTGTTCTCGCAGATGAAGATGCAGGGCAGCTTCCAGATGCCGGCCATGTTGGCCGCCTCGTGGAATGCGCCGTTGTTGATGGCCGCCTCGCCGAAGTAGCAGATTGCCACCTGGTCCGCGTTCCGGTATTTGATGGCGAAGCCCATCCCCGTGGTGAGCGGGATGTGCCCGCCCACGATGCCGTGCCCGCCGAGGAAGCCGAGCGAGGCGTCGAAGAGGTGCATCGAGCCGCCCTTGCCCTTGCTGCAGCCCGTGGCCTTCCCGAACAGCTCGGCCATCACCGCCCGCGCCGAGATCCCGCGCGCCAGCGCGTGGCCGTGCTCGCGGTAGGTGGCCGTGATGTAGTCGTCGGGGCGGAGCTGGGAGATGGTCCCCACCGCCACCGCCTCCTGCCCGATGTAGAGGTGGCAGAAGCCGCCGATCTTCCCCAGGCTGTACGCCTCCCCAGCTTTCTCCTCGAAGCGCCGGATCAGCAGCATCTGCCGCAGGTAGTGGCGGTACTTCTCCGCCGTCTTCGTGTCCGCTTTCCGTCCCGACTTTGCGGTTGCCATTCATGCTCCTTCGTGTCGTGCTCGTCGCGGCCGCCCTCATTCGTCGGCGCCCGTGTGACTCAACGCAGAGGCGCAGAGGACGCAGGGGACGCGGAGCACTGGTTCCCCAGTGCGGGGGCCGGCGTGGTGAACAGCCATGTCGCTGTTCTCTGCGCCCCTCTGCGTCCTCTGCGCCTCTGCGTTTAGCTCACCATCCCCGGCCCTGCCGCCGCACCTTCCGCCGGTGAGGCTCCCGCCGCCGACGCCTGTTCCCACGCGTGGTACGACGAGCGCGTCAGCGGGCTCGCCTGCACGTGGGTGAAGCCCATCCGCATCCCGATCTCGCCGAGCTCCCGGAACTCGTCCGGCGTGTAGTAGCGCGCAATCGGCAGGTGGGCGTCCGAGGGCCGCAGGTACTGGCCCAGCGTCAGGATGTTCACGTCGCTGGCCCGGAGGTCCCGCATGCAGGTCAGCACTTCCTCCCACTCCTCGCCGAGCCCAAGGATGATCCCGGACTTGGTCAGGCCGTCGGGGCGGATCCGCCGCGCGTTGGCCAGCAGCCGCAGCGCGCGATCGTAGCGCCCGCCCGGCCGCGCCAGGCGGTAGAGCCGCTCGCAGGTCTCGAGGTTGTGGTTCAGGATGGCCGGCTTCGCGGCGAGGACGATCTCCAGCGCCGCCTCCGAGCCCTTGAAGTCGGGGATCAGCACCTCGACCGTGCTCTCCGGCAGCCGCGCCCGGATCTCGGTGACGCAGCCCGCGAACGCCTCGGCCCCGCCGTTGGGCAGGTCGTCCCGGTCCACCGAGGTGATCACCACGTGCTTGAGCCCCATGGTGGCCACGGCCTCGGCGAGCCGGACGGGCTCCACCGGGTCGTACGGCGCCGGCGTCCCGTGGGCCACCGCGAAGTAGGCGCAGTTCCGGGTGCAGGTGTCGCCCAGGATCATGAAGGTGTCGGCCCGGTG